>CP022705.1:1217500-1500000 GCA_003491285.1 Methanobacterium sp. BRmetb2 | reverse complement strand
GATAGTAAAGCTTGTTAAATTAGCAGAAGACGTAGGTTTTGAATACGCGTGGATTACAGACCACTACAACAATAAAAATGTATATGAAACTCTAGCATTAATTGCTGACGGAACTGAAACCATAAAAATGGGTCCTGGTGTAACCAACCCATATGTAAGAAGCCCAGCAATAACTGCATCTGCAGTTGCAACCTTAGACGAATTATCAAATGGAAGAGCAACCCTAGGTATTGGCCCTGGTGACAAAGCTACCTTTGATGCATTAGGAATTGAATGGACTAAACCAGTGTCCACCATCAAAGATGCTATTGTAACCATGAGCACATTAATGTCCGGTGGAAAAACAGCCAGCGGAGCTAACTTAATGGGTGTTAAAACCGTCCAAGAAAAAATCCCAATTTACATGGGAGCCCAAGGCCCAATGATGTTAAAAACTGCCGGAGGATTCTCAGACGGTGCATTAATCAACGCATCAAACCCTAAAGACTTTGAAGCTGCTGTGCCACTCATAAAAGAAGGAGCAGAAGCAGAAGGTAAATCTTTAGCAGATATAGATGTTGCAGCATATACTTGCTGTTCCATTGACGCTGATGCTGCCAACGCATTAAACGCAGCAAAAATCGTTGTTGCATTCATCGCAGCTGGATCCCCACCACCAGTCTTCGAAAGACACGGTTTAGCACCTGACACTGGAGCTAAATTTGGAGAATTCTTAGGTAAAGGTGACTTCGGTGGAGCAATCGGAGCTGTTACTGACGAATTAATGGATGCATTCTCAGTTGTAGGAACCCCAGATGACTTCGTACCAAAAATTGAAGCTCTCGGAGAAATGGGTGTAACCCAATACGTTGCTGGTTCACCAATTGGTCCTGACAAAGAAAAATCCATTAAACTCCTTGGAGAAGTAATTAGCGCATTCTAATTCTCCAAAATTCTTTATTTTTTTATTTTATTTCTGATTCTAAATCTTATTCTAAAAAAAATCCCAATTCTATATTATTAAACTTATTCTTCAATTTTATAACTAAAAAAAAGTTATAATGTAAACGCTTTTTATGAAAATAAACCAAAGATATATATCAATTTAATTATTCATTATTTTAAAATTGGAAGTTGAAAAAAATTGGAAGTTAAAATTTTCTAGTATTTAAACTATATTTAATCAGGCAAAACTATGGAAATACAAAAATTAATGAGAGAAGTTAGGGAAAACGCCCTTAAAAAAATGGAACCCAGATCACCATACAAACTGGCCCCTAACTGGTCCCAGGAGGATCTCCTATATTCCGGAATTGGAAAAGCAATTTTCATAATTCTACCAACAAAAGGTTGTTCATGGGCACTTTCTTCTTCAGGTGGATGTACCATGTGCAGTTACATTGCTGATTCTGTACTGGAACCTGTCTCTGCAGATGTTTTAATAGATATCTTTAAAAATGCATTAAAAAGACATGAACTCAGTGAAAAGACTGTGGTGAAAATTTTTACATCGGGAAGTTTCCTAAATGAAGAGGAATTCCCCCCAGAAGCCCGGGCCGAAATCTTAGAAATATTAGGAAAGGAAGAACATGTCGAAGAAGTGGTTGTTGAATCCCGGCCAGAATATGTAAATCGTGACGTGCTTATAGAATGCTGTGAAATTTTAGGGGATAAAATATTTGAGGTGAGCCTAGGTTTGGAAAGTGCAAATGATAAAATCCGACGAGAAAAAATTAATAAAGGATTCTCCAGGAAAGAATTTGAAGAAGCTGTAAATACCATTAAATATCTGAAAACAGATTACAAGTTAAAATCCAAGGCTTATTTATTTGTTAAACCAATATTAACTTCAGAAAAAGAAGCTGTAGAAGATGCGATTCAATCAGCGGTTTATGCTGAGAAGGTGGGTGTGGATCGAATTTCTTTTTGTCCAGCAACTATCCACAAGGGGACATTAATGGAAATATTATGGAGAAGAGGATCGTATAAACCACCATGGATCTGGAGTATTGTAAAAATAATTAACCAAGTCCGCAGTTTAGTTAAAATACCTGTTATAATGGACACATCAGGGTTTGGAACTCGAAGAGGTCCATTTAATTGTAAGAAATGCAATAAAAAGTTTAAAAATAAAATTATTGAATCAAATCTCAATCAATCATTGGTTGAAGAAATTGATTGTAGTTGTAAAGATTTATGGCAAGCAGATCTCGAATTTTCTGAAATAAACAGGTCCACTACTAACTTAATTTAAAATATTAATTTACATTTAATAGTTGCCAATAAAATTTATTAAAAATTTAAATAGTTACTATTAATTTTTTGATCTGCTATTTTTTTCTAAACTGTACAATTTATTAATTTGGTATAGAAATCTAGATCTAGATAAATGATTTAAAAAATTAATATTGATATTTTTTCTAAAAAACTTGTATAAATTGGTTTAAAATGATAAATAATAATGAATCAATATCCAAAAATAATGAGGATATTATTAATAAGGAAAAAATAACTCCTCCAGAAATACTTGAATTTTTAACTGAATTAGGTAAAGCTTTAACATCCGCAGGTACTCCAGTAATTTATATTCAATCTACTCTTACCAGAATATCAGAAGCCAATGGTGTTAAGTCAGATATTATAGTTTTTCCTACATTTATAATAATAAAGATTGGTGAAAAAGAATCAGAACCTTTAACCGCAGCTAATCAAACGCCAGGGATATTACCATTGGATCAGGTTTCCAGAATTTATGAATTAATACACAAAGCAGAAGCATCCGAAATATCTCCCCTAGAAGGAACTATACAATTAAAGAAAATTCTAACCAAAAAATCTGAATCAAATAAATTGAAGATTTTAACTGGCTATATTTTATTTTCATTAGGACTGGGAATGCTCCTAATCCCTACACCTAATCAATTTATTTTTTCAGGCATTCTAGAGCCATAATTGGGGTTCTAATCATTTGGTCAAAAAAACCGAAATTTTCGTTAATACTACCAGTTATTGCTGCATTCATAGTTTCGAGTATATTTTTTCTGCTGTGAAACAGGGCTTACTCCAAGGTTCCATTATTATGCTTATACCTTCCCTGGCATATTTCCTGCCAGGTTCAACCTTAGCCAATGGAATGTTTGAACTTGCATCGGGAGGAATTATATCCGGTGCAAGTAGACTAATTTACGGAGTTACAATATTATTGCTTTTACTACTTTTTGGCGTTTTAGTGGGTATACAACTAGTAGGATTACCAGAAGAAAGTTATTTTGTTACAACATCCCTGATTACACTTGAATGGTGGGTGCCTATTCTTGGAATTTTAATATTTTCCCTAGGTATGTATTTATTCATGTTTATCCGCAGAATAGATATGCCGGGAGTTTTAATAGTTTTAGCCATAACATTTCTAGGTCAGCAGGCAGGCAACTATTTATTGGGTGGACTTTTCGGTGCTTTTTTAGGTTCAACACTAATGACGATAAGTGGAACACTTATAGAAAGATCAAAACTTCAAACTCCATATTCTGCATCTATATTACCTGCTTTCTGGATACTAGTCCCGGGATCGCTTGGTTTCATTAGTTTAGCCACTCTTTTTGGGCAAAATTATTTAAATGCTATAAGTAATATGATGCTGGTAGTTATGACACTGGTAGCTATTTCATTGGGTTTACTGATAGGGGCAGTTATAGCTGAACCTTTGAATCCATCAATTCGTGACAAAATTAGTAATAAATATAAATTTATTAAAATTAAATGATTTATTCTTAACATTCCTAAATAATATTATCAAATAGATACAATATCATAATTATAAAAACCATAATTCGGTTAAAAATTCATGAAAACAGAACAAATGACAAATTAAATATTGGTTACTACATTATAATATTAACACGTACTTATGTGCACTTTATCCCCATTTCGGATATAAATACTTGGTTTTTTGTATTATTTATCTATTTTTTAAATTGAATGATATGAAAAATAAAAAATAGTTCATTTTTGTTTTGTGTAAATAATAAAAATATTTTGATAAACAATAAAAAAACACATTACTAAAAGATTTATTTGTAGTGATGAGAAAGGTATTGTTTGAAAAAAGAGGTAATTATAGTTGATAGGAATTATCACATACGTATGTGTACTTTATCCTCATTTTTGATGTAAAAACATTGCTTTTTTATTACCCCTATAAGCACATAGATTTAGAAACAACTATATATTACGGTGTGATATAATTTACATTAGTACTCATTGATATGGTCAATGTTAAACTGTCGGATATTAAAATTTTCCTACTATCCATAATAACTCTTCAAAAGAGCTATTGGACATATTCGTTGATGACTTAACTATGATTCTAATTAAAAAAATGGTCTCTTTAACTTAATCTAGTGTACTTAATTTAATTTTAATGAAAATTAAGGACGTGATGGTTTGGAAAGAAAAGGATTTATTAGCAGATTTAAAAGACTTTCAGCACCCACAGGAAAACCTTTATGGGGCCATGCATTCAGAGCAGTAGGCTTAGCTATTTTAAGTGTTATTATAGCTTATTTTATTGGTTTAAGGCAAGGCATAGAAATTATTTTTATGGTAGTTTTATTTGCATCTGTTCTAATGGATCAAGCAATTCCATTCCGGAAGGCTGTTACTTTTTCAGTTATTGGATTTATTTTAATGTCTTTGGCATTTGTAAGTGCTTCAGTAGCACATATGTTTGGATTACCATTTTTCATAGTTTTGACTATAATATGGTCTTTTTTCCCATTTACACTGTATATATTTGGAAAGGCTGAGGGATTATTTGGGTATCTGATTTTTATTTCATATTATACAGCAACGATCCTTATAAAAAGTAGTACAAATGTTTTTGATTTGATTATTTATGTTTTATTTGCTTATCTTATAGCTTCGATACTTCTTTTATGGAAATTTATTCAAAGAGATAATTATAAAATGAAAATGGTTGCATCAGGGTTTGATCCTAGCACATCTATAAACAAAATAGGTTCAATAAGACGCAATTTAGCAGGAGTTCCTATTAATGAATCGTATCATCACCTATTTGATTATGGATTGTATTTGACAGGACTTCGAAATTATGGAAGAACGGTTCAGTCAAGACTTACAGGTAAAGTAGCAGTTTTATTTGAGAATTTTCTTAATGAATCTAATTCTGTTAGTAGCGCTATAGCAGATCATATAGCAAATAAAAAAGGAGAAGTTAATCTTAAAAATGTTAAATCAAATTTAAAAGAGTTAAATTTATACGTGGATGAAAAGGGTGATAAATCAATAAAATTTTTAGCAGATAATTTTATAAAGTTTTTTGAAGATTCAAACCGGATACTTTCCAGCCCTATAAATCAAAATGAAGAGGAAACTGTTAAAATCACCATTCTAAATAAGATGTCATTTAAACAGGTAATAACATCTAGATTTAATCTGGATTCATTATACATACGTCATGCATTAAGATTTACAATTGCAATGGTAATAACACTATCTTTTGTGTTCATCGACCATTCAAGAGATCCAGCTTGGATTGCTATGGGTGTTCTTATAGTACTCAAACCTGATGTTACAAGCACGTGGGATAACATGATTACTAGGGTTTCATTCAATCTCTTCGCAGTCATATTAGCTATAATTTTAGCCTTCATTTTCCCACATTATATGCTACTGATATTTGCATTAGTGGCACTTTTTTTATTCAGAGCATTTTTACCCAATTATATTGGTCTTTCGATCCTGGCAGTAAGTGTTTTTACAGTTTTTGTTTGGCCACAGGGTGAAGTGATTAATAATGCTGCTGCTAGGATAATAGACATCTTTATTGGTGCAATTGTATCTATTATACTTGTTTATGGTGTACTACCAAAGAGATTAATGATAAATTTACCTAATCAGGTATTTAAGGTTTTAAAAGCAAATCAAGAATATTCTGTGCTTATTTTATCCGGAAATTATGATAATAAAGCTGCAACTTCAAAGCTTGAAACATCATTATTAGAATATAATAACCTTGAATCATCATTAAAAAAGGTTCAAGATTCATTTAAAGATGTTTCCAATGATCTTAAAATTTATGAAGAAATATCTGGTGCATGTTACAATCTTACTGAAGATATTTCCGCAATTGTAGGTTATGAACATGAGATTTCTAAACTGGATTTCTCTCCTCTTAAAGATTTAAGTTCTAAAATTCTTGACATATTTGAAATTGCAATTAAAAGAAATGAGATACCGGAAGAACTACCAGATATGCATATTTACAATGAGATAATTTCTAAAAATCTTCAAGAACATGAAGAAATTAAACAATATTTTGAATGGATAGTTTCTGATATCTATCTAATACATTATTTGATTAAAGAAGCAGTAGAAACAGGAGCACTCGATAGATACAAAGATATGAATCAATAAAAATTAATAAATAATTGCCCACTTAAAAGAAGAGTTAAAAGATATTTAATAAGTGGTAACTGTCGAGTTATGATAAGAAGCAAACAACATCAGATTATTATTAATTTCTTAATAAACCGAGCAAGTGATAGATAAAATGAATAAACGTTCTTTTGCGATTTTTTGTTGTTATAAATGTGCAATAGCCAGTATAATTTTAAAAAAGTCGTTCTGTGCTTAATTTCCACTTTAAAGCATGATAGTGTTCAATTAAGCAAGCAATACAACAATTATAAAAAAAATTTTGGATAATATCAATATAAAATTGATAGTATAAGGCGGAAGAGTGCAGAAATTGATATAAAAAAGAAATAATAGTTTAATTCTTAAATGATTTGCAAAAGGTGAGTATTTTTTGATAGGAATAAGCGCTGATTTTGACCCTGTACACAAAGGTCATGTTAAATTAATAGAAAAAGGAAGAGAAATTGCCGATAAAAAAGACGAAGAAGTAGTAATATATCTAAATAAAGATTTCAGTGCCAATCATGCTCCCTTCTTTGTAGATTACGAAGCCCGATCCAGAATGGCTCTCGATGCCGGAGCAGATAGAGTAGTTCCCATTGAAGGCTTACATCATAGACTTACCCTTGCCTATACAGTTCCCATCAGAATTGCCATGATGATCGAAGATGGAGTAGTGGATTATGTGGATGCCGCAGATGTTTCAACCACCAAGATCCATAAATATGCATCTTCTTTTGCCAGTAAAGGAATTTTCAGTGGAATACCCCGAAATCTTCCAAATCGTAATGTAATACGCTGGTTTGCAGTTAACGAATTTTTAAAAGGAAAATACAAAAGAAAAATGAAATTCCATATAATCCCTGAGGAGAAGATGGATGGAAAAATTTCCGGCAGAGAAATCAGAAAACAAATTATAGAGAATAATTTCAGAATACCCGATGATGTAAAAAAAGTGCTACCTGATTCTACAATAGAAATTCTTGAAGACGAAATTGAAAAGGGAAACGTTCCTGGAAAACGTAACCAGGACGTTTTAATGAGACGTTTAAATAATTATTCGCGTTCTAAATTACTTAAAATTGCCCATTTAAATGCTGATGCTATTGAAGCTATCATCAAAGGTAGAAAGTATAGGAAAGAAAGTCAGGTATGGAGTTCATTGCGTATGGCTGGTTATGGGCCTGTTTTAACTCGTCTGGCTTTAAGCGCCGTGGAGGAGAAGGTCACCAGGTTAGAGGTTTTGGAACTATTAAAAAAATATGAAAAGGATGGCATAATCCCACCTGACCAGACCATAAAACAGGTAATTGAAAGGGCCTGGTATGTGGCTTATAATGTTTCAAAAGGAGTTAAGTCATCTGATGCACATAAAAAGTTTAGGAAAGGGGGCACAATATCCCAAGCTCCGCCTTATATTGTTGAAGGAGGTTTACATCTTAGAAGTTTTGAATTGGCCAGCTTAGAAGATAAAATGGATGCTTCCATTTATGTGGATAAAAATGGCGTCTTATGTTGTGAGATCAAAGCACCTGATCGTAAAATTAAAAGTCCTCTACGATTACCGGCTGTACATGCAACATATTTAAGATTTATAATAGATTCTCATTTTATACCATTAGAAGCACAGCTTTCTAAGAAAAAAAGAGGGTGGAGAATAATAATCACGGTGATAGAATAAGAGAATAATGATTACCGTGGTAAAATAATTGAGATGAAACAATTTTGAGATGAAATTATTTATTTTTAGAATTTTCAGTTAACCACAAGAAAAATTTTCCAACTTCATCAACATTGTCTACCCCGTAATCTGCATGATCCATCACATATGGTGGAACTTCCATAGACTTGACTGCAATTGCTGCACCATCAACTTTATTTAATGAAACGAGTTCTTTAATTTTATCAAAGGCATCCACATCAGTTATATCATCGCCCAAGTATATGACTTTTTTAAGATTATTGTCTGATACAATTTTCTCAAGGATAGAACCTTTATTAAAGGCAATCGGAGGTCTTAACTCCACCAATTTACGACCCTCAGTAACTTTAAGGTCCTTTTGTTCAAGTTTTTTCAAGCAGTCCAAAATGATCTTTCGAGTTTTTTCACTATCTTCACACTGCCTGTAATGAATAGAAAAACAAACTCCCTTTTCTTCCAAAAGAATTCCAGGAATTCTACAGATATCCCCGTTTTGAATCTTTTCAATTGCTTCTTTTAGTTGAGGAAGTATTTTCACAACGTCCGGCTCAATGTATCTTTTTCCATCTTTTAAATATTCCAGCCCATGGTTGCCTACGTACAAAATCCCATCAATATCCAGCATCCGTTGAGCGTCCTCTACACTTCGGCCACTTACAACTGCCACTAATTTAAATTTTTTTACAAGTTTTGAAATTGAATCTTTAATTAAAGGTTCAACAACTGCTTCATCGGGAGTAGGGGCAATTTTACTTATGGTTCCATCGATATCAGTTATAATCCCAGTTTTAGGATCATCCTTAAAAGTTGTAAACGCATCTAAATTTTTAAAAACCATCTTAGACCTGCGCAAAAAATCAGCTCAATAAAATTTTTGTTTACTAATATTAGAAAAATTAAGCCTATAATATTATTTCTTATAATGCCTGTGTTCAACCTCAGGACATATCCAATCCCTACAGTAGGTCATTACCACCGTATCCTTATCTGTAATAATGTAAACTCTCCAACAGTCGTTATTCTGTTTTTTGAATTTAATATCTGTTACTTTCCTGCCAATAAGATGTTTAAAGGCTTCTTGACATTCCTTTATATGCTCTTCCATTTTCATGAAATCACAACCATGATAAGGATCAACATTGTGATGAACTACCGATATTTATTATGATTTTAAAATTTAATAAACATTTCGAAGAAAATTCATAATTTCATTAATAATTGGAAATAGGACTTAAATTAATTAATTAAAGTTAAAATCAGATTAAACGGATTCATATAAATAAAAATAATTTTTAATAATCATTTTTCGCTCAAATTCTTCTTTAATTTGTTGAAGATTTCCTGATAATCTTCAGGACGTTTTTTGAAATGATCAAAATTATTGTCAAGATTTTCATAAAATTCAAGGGTTGCTCTACTCATTAAAAGATCATTTGAATCAGATAAAAATTGGACTATCTCTTCCATTTCTTGCAAACGTCTATTGGAGTGATAAGCACTACTAATTATTCTGGATTTGGATGAATCTTTAAATTCCGGACATTCCGTCCTTGAAATGAATTCTAAAACTTTTTCTTCTAGCCCCATTTTATAGGCGGCAAACATGGTTTCAAAAAGTAGTGCAGCAATACCTTTTGTAAAAGAGCTTCTAAGCAACTTTATGGAAGATGCCTGCCCTACTTCATCGCCTATAACTTCAATGTTCATCCCATAATCATTAAGTTTTGCAAATTCATGGGAATGTTTACCAGAAGCTATTATTGGGGTTTTTAATCCTGATCTTATGCTGCCGATGATTGCAGCGTCCACTACTTTGCAATTAATGAGAAATTTTGAACATTTTTTCACTGTATATGGTGCAACATTATTTAGATCAACATAAATTCCCTTAAAATTTCCTTCAATCTCCTGGGCAACATTTACAGCCTGACCAGGTACTACTGTGGAGAGTAACATGTCTGAATTTTTGGCTAATTCCGCATTAGAGTCAAATAAATTCACTCCAATTTCTTCGGCTTTTAACACTGTTTTTGAGCTTCTTCCAGTTATACAGGTTGAAACTTCAACCCCATGTTCTAGCAGTCCTTTTGCTAATGTTGATGCAACTTCTCCAAATCCTAAAAATCCAATTTTCACTTAAACCACCATATATCTATGTAAAACTATTTCAGAAATATAGTATCCCCCAAAGACTCAGGATAAGATATAATCCTGCTATAAATATTATGATTCCCGATATTCTCCTTATCCAATCAGAATATTTGATTATCTTTTTTAAATCAATTTTGGAAGTTAAAAACGCTATAATCAGTAATGTCAGAGAAAATCCTGCGGTAAACAGCATCAAATTAAAGGTTGTGTAGATTAAATTTCCAGTGGAGACATTATACGCAATCAATGCAATCAGATACGTGCCGTAACATGGTGCCCATGCAACTGAGGTTAAAAAACCCATCATCAACGATGAAAAAGGATATTTATCTGTTTTGGGCGAATTTGAAATCTGAAATACACTTTTATTTATAATTAAAAAAATTCCAACCACCATTATAATAATCGATGCAAGAATTCTGAAATAAAATAAGTAGTAATTTATTGCTGCAGTAAATACTGCGGTTAATACAATTATCAACGTAAAAATCAGATAGAAACCAATTATAAATGTTATTATATCTGATTTTTTTTGATTTATCAAAGAGTGTCCTATTACAATGGGGATAACTGGTAGAATACATGGAGACAATATTGATGCTATTCCTGCTAGAAATGAAAGTAAAGGTCCTATATCCATTTTATTCCCTTTTCAATTTAATTAGACTTAACTTTTTGTATAAAGTAAGGATATGAACTAAAATCTAATTAGATAAAGTTTAGAAATTGATCTGGAGGAAAATATCCTTCTTGTCGTCTTACTTCTTGTCCCTCAGAATCAATGATTACTATTGTTGGAACTGAATATATTTGGTACTTGGATGCAAGTTCAGGATTAGTATCAATATCTACTTTCAACAAAACATAATTCTGATTAAGTTTTTCTTTAACTTTAGCATCTGAGAACGTGTCTTGGTCAAGTTGTTGGCAAGCTCCACACCAATCTGCGTAAAAATCTATTAAAACCTGCTTATTTTCTTGTTTAGCCTCACTTAAAGCTGAATTAAAATTAGTATTCCAATTTAAATCAGATGTACTCTGAACAGGATCATTATTATTCTGGGCATTAAAAATAGCAAAAGCACCTATAACCAAGCAGACTATTACTGCAATTATGAGTAACCGTTTCATATTTTCAACTAGTTTTTGAAGTTATTTAAATTTTTATTTGTAAGTAAACTGTCTGATACTATAACATTATAACATCAAGATAACATTATCCCCCATGTTTACACCAATATCTTTAGCAACCGGATTACATTTGGCATTTAATAAGCAGAAAATAGGTTTATCACTTTCCAGTTCCGTTAATCCTTCATAATTTCCCAACCCCTTTGCAATGATCATGTCTGCATTATTAAATATTTCTTTAAATTCTTCAGAGGTTTCAGGGTAAATAATGCCTATGGAATCCGTGCCAATAGATTTAAGATCAGCAAATTCACCCAGTCCAATTTTAAGGGCGTCTTCGACGCAGGCATCATTTAAGATTGGTTTTTCCTTTAATGCAACAGTAATGTTTACATCATAGTCTTTGAGCTTCTTTATTAATATTTTATCAAATATAATTTCTCCAACATTGTCAGCTAGATAGAGGACATTCTTGGCATTTTTCAAAGCCGATTCAAGTTTATCAACATGATTCACGGCCAACCCATTGTGCATGGTTTTATTAATTAAGGCCTCTGTGTCCATATCCACCCCTAAAGCACCAAAATCCAATAGATTACCAATAATTGATGCTTTTATATAACTTTCCAGATCATCTTCAGTTTTTACAGCTTCCTTTATAACTGGAAGGTATTTCATTGCTATATCATTACATATCTCCCTTTCATTTTGGTAGGGATCATTGTTATTGGTTCTATTTTTGATTAATCTGTGAATTTCAGTCCCAATAACATTATTTACTGCCTTATCATGGAATTTACTGCATAAAACTTTTGTTATGTCAGTAGTCACATCCATTTTTAATGATTCATCTGATGTTGCAAGGTCCAGTGCCTCACGGGCTTGTCTTAAGAAACATGATGCGCATTCATAATATACTTTCATAATAATAAAACTCCTTTTTGTTATAATTAAATTATTATTAGTTAATATGACTTTTTTAAACTAATTTAAAGGGAAGTAAGGGGAATTGGAGATAGACAAAGTATAAAAACTATTAAAGTCACCACTGCTAAAATTTTCCGTCTTTTTGTTAGTTTGGTGACGTGATCCAATGCCCCAGGATGTTTTTTTGACCAAAACATAATTATAATCATTAACACTCCCATGGGAATCCATCCTAAAAGGAATGTTACTGCTATTCCCACATAGGATATGTATCTGTGAACCTTCTCACTGAAAAGAGATCGAGATATATGTCCACCATCCAAAAATGCTACGGGCATTAAATTAAGCATGGTTATAACAATACCCACCCATCCAGCAAATGCCACGGGATGTAGACTTACCATGTAACCATAGGGTACTTCTGGAAATATGAAATTAGCAATTAATCCCATTAAGATAGAGGGCATGAACACTATCGTATCTTTTTGCATTGGAACCAATGTTGAGAGATAAATACCTATGATGAGCACGGGTATGGTTATGACAATCCCTACTAAAGGGCCGCTTACACCTAAATCAAAAAGTGCATTTTTATTGGGGATGGGTGATTTAACATTAATAACAGCTCCAAATGTGCCGATCAAAGTAGGGGCTGGTATGAAATAAGGTAATGTTGCTTTTACACCGTGTTTTTTCGCAGCCAGGTAATGTGCAGTTTCATGGCCACCAATAATACTCATGATGGCTATGGAAAAGGCAATTCCATCAATTAATTTACCTCCTCCAAAGAAGTACCCTGCAAAAACAGTAGTTATGATGGTAACAATTAAAAGGGCTATGTTAATGTTAGTATTAGATTTTCCATGTTTTCTTTTTTTGAAAACATTTATCTCATAAAAATTACCCTTTTCTTTTAAAAAAGGAACATATCCCATTTTATCAAGTTCATCCACAAGATTTTCAAATGATTTTGGATCATAATTATAGATGGTAAAATAAAATGATTTATCATCCATATAATAATCTTTTACCGTAAAATAGTTGGATATATGTTCTTTTATTATATTTAAAAGCCCAAAATTTTCCACTTATCCACTTCCAAAGTTTAAAGCAAAGTTAAACATTTTTCTTACTGATAATAAGCTTTAGGTTGTTGTTAAAATAGGAATAATAGTTAACCATCATATATATTTTGTTAGGGTATCCATGATAATTAACCGCCGTATATAACTTTTATAACTTCAATGATATCATCATCTTCAATTAGCTCATCTTCCATTACAATTTCATTATTTTTCTTTACTACCACTGTTTCAGATGGCATGTCCATGTCATCTAATAATTCTTTAATGGTTTTATTCTGTGAGTAATCTTTTGATTCTTCCTTATCCCCAATAATTAGCGTAATTTTCATTTATTATCCTCCAGCTCCTTACAAAATATACATGCACGACACAGGTCATGTGCTGCAGGTTCTCCACAGTTCAAACATCGGCCCATTTCATAATCTCGAGCGAATTCCTTTTTTAATACTGGTCTAATCTTATCAAATCCACGTAAAGTAGAATACATAATAGTTGGACGATCGACTGATAATTCCTTTATAAATTTACCAATTTCTGCTCGGAAAGAATCACTTGAGTAGGGACAGCTTGCAAAGTGCACTTCCAACTCTTTGGCCACCACATATAATCCCACTTCTTTTTCTGGAATTTCTCGAAGAGGTTTAACCTTAACCACAAATTGGCTAGTTTTAGCCTCTGATTTTGGGCCTATACGGGTTAGATTATCTATATTGCCCTCTAAATAATTCATAAGAATAGCCTGTGTTTCATCATCCAGATTGTGGCCAGTGGCCAGTTTAGTTGCATTTTCATCTTTGGCTGCTTGATTTAGGATCCACCGCCTAAACACCCCACAATAGGTGCATGCCCCTCTTGAAATTTCTCTTGATGATTGTTTATTCATGATTTCATCAAGGGTTGTGCCTAAATAATCCTTAAAGGTTACAATTTTATGTTGTATTCCCAATTTTTTAGCATTACTTGCAGCAATTCTAACTCCATCTTCACGATAGCCTTTGATCCCCTCATCTATGGTTACCGCTGTAAGGTTAATTATTTCTCTCTCATAAAGAGAATTAAGGATATCCAACACCATAACACTATCTTTACCTCCAGATAATGCTACGGTAACTTTATCTCCCTTTTTTATGAGTTTATATTTTCTAATATTCTTTAATACTTTTTCTGTGGTGGTTCGAATAAAACATTCTTTGCAGAGAACCTGTCCTGAATATTTTTTTTCGATAATAACTTGGGGATTACCACATTTAGTGCAAATTTTCATTTTCATCTCCAAAAGTTAGGATAATCGCAAATAATTAGATTCTGATTTTAAATTTTAATAAAATTCACGTAATAATAAATATGTATATTCATTCTAAATTTATTTTTTTAAACAGCTCAAAATCTTGAACATAATTTTTTTGGGTAATTAATGCTATTTCTGCTTTTTCAAGTTCCGCTCCCAAATATAATGCGTGTTCCATCCTTGAAACTAGATTTAATTTTAATATTTCATCATAAACATGTTTTGCAGTCGGGCCGATTACAGCTAGATCTGGCTGGGATTTTTTATAGTGTACTGCCTTGATTTTATCGGATTCTATCATTATCTTAAAACTGCCTGCTGGATCCTGTACAAAGTTAGTATCCAATTGACCTTCTACCAGGGGGACATCAAATTCTTCAGTTATTTCCTCTCCTTTACGCTTATCCTTGAATACCACAAGATTAATCCCAAGATCTTTAGGTATGGAACCTCGATTTTTAGCTAAAAACATCATCTTTGATGAGACTGAAAGTTCAAAAACACTTCCCAATGTTTTTCCACTTTCTTCTGGTGTAAATAATACACTTGCACCTAATTCCATGGCTATTCCAGAAAGTAGTGCATTTACACCCACAGAATCCGTATCCAAAAGTTCAGTCACATTACCTATTCCAAAAAATAGGGGATCTTTGTTTTTTTGTTTAAAATTATGGCAGGAGATTATAGAATCTACAATACTACTGCTGTTAATTGGATCAAGAACTAAATCGGCAATTACATCAATTTTTTTACACCTTTTCCTTAACTCTTCTAAGGATTCCACCCTTTCATCAACAGTTTCCGGCACCCAACCTTTTTTATAATCCGTGGGTAAAAGTACTGCAGGAATGTTTTTCTCCTCGATAAAAGGTAAAACATGGTCACAGTTACCATGATCAACACTCAAAACCATGTCCACCCCGGATTCCACTGCAACTTCTATTTCTAACGGATTTAATGTATCGATACTTATTGGAACAGATCCCAACTCCTTTTTTAAAATTTGTACCATGGAAGGAATTTTATCTTGTAGGTTTTCTCCAGCCACCATTCCAATGTCAACCATCTCTGCACCATTTTTTACGAAATATCTGGCTCTATCCACAAGATCCTTCTTGCTTAGTAATGGTGCGTTGGCTATCTCTGCAAGAACCCGCATAGGGAAATCTTCACCTACAGGAAGTTTTCCCACCAAGATATTTTCAGGTTTTTTCAGTAACTTTGCCCTATTTTTTGTATCATTTTCAAAATTTTCTATAAATTCCAGTGCCTGCTTTCGAAGTTCATCTTCAATTAATTTGTCTGCAGGAGTTTTTGTTGATAAATCTAATTTTTCTACAAGATCTAAAACAATTTTGAGATCTGCAGCATCTTTAGGGCCTTTAAATGTGGGAATACCCATTTTTTCTCTTACGTGATCAACATCTTTTCTTATAAGGCCCGGCGTTAATAATATATCAATGGATTCAAGGAGATGATCATTTAATTTTTCAAGTTCCCCTACTATTTTTTGTGGGGTTAAAAAAGCCGCTATTGGAGTATTAACCGTGTGAACATGCACATTTTGGTTTGATTGAGATGATACTTTTTTTACAAGATTACTTGCAAGTTTTGCCGTGATTATTAGTACTTCCATACTATACCTCTATATTAGATCATGTAACCAACATGTATATATATTACAAATTTATAATGATTAACTATGAGGAATGGAGGTAAATAAATGATCGAAATCCGATTTCATGGACGCGGTGGACAAGGAGCTGTTACAGCTGCCGAGATATTAGCAAAGGCAGCCTTCGAAGATGGAAAATACTGTCAAGCATTTCCATTCTTCGGTGTTGAAAGAAGAGGCGCACCAGTCATGGCGTTTTCAAGAATTGATGATAAACCAATAACTAAAAGATATCAAGTTTATAAACCTGATTATGTTATCGTATTAGACGAAGGACTTTTAGAAGTCGTCGATGTATTTGCTGGACTAAAACAAGAAGGTACTGTTATTATAAATACTATAAATGGGCTTGATTTAAAGGAAGGCATAGATGTTCATAGTATTGATGCAACGGAAATAGCACTAGACAAATTGGGGGTCCCAATAGTTAACACGGTGATGTTAGGCGCCTTTGCCGGTGCAACTAGTGAAGTTTCATTAGATTCCCTTTTAAAAATAATTAAAGAGACTTTCCCTGGGAAAATAGGAGAAAAAAATGCTGAAGCTACCAAAGTAGCTTTTGATAAAGTTAAATAATATTAAGGTGATTTCATGGCAATAGGAGCAACTGTTAAAGAACCAGGAAGCACTCGAGTAAACAAAACAGGCAGTTGGAGGACATTTAAACCAATTTTAGATAAAGATCAGTGTATCGACTGCGAAAACTGTATCCTGTTTTGTCCTGAGGGTTGTATAAATAAAGAACATGATATTGATTATGATTACTGTAAAGGATGCGGGATATGTGCAGAAGAATGTCCTGTTAAAGCAATAAAAATGGAGCGAGAATAGGAGAGATATCAATGGTACTTAAAGTTATTTCTACAAACCAAGCAATAGCTGAAGCAGTAAATCTAGCAAAACCAAATGTTATTCCCGTTTATCCCATTACTCCTCAAACATCTATATCTGAATACTTAGCCAAATTTGTGGCTGATGGGATATTAAAAACAGAATACATACGCGTTGAATCTGAACACAGCGCCATTAGTGCTTGTGTTGGAGCATGCAGCACAGGAGTCAGAGTTTTCACAGCAACATCTTCTCAGGGTTTAGCTTTAATGCACGAGATTTTGTTTGCTGCTGCGGGTATGAGAAACCCAATAGTAATGGCCAATGCAAACAGAGCATTATCAGCACCATTAAGCATCTGGAACGATCATCAAGATTCTATATCAGAAAGAGATGGTGGATGGATGCAGACCTATGTTGAAAGTGGACAGGAAGCACTGGATGCTGTCTTAATATCATACAAAGTTTCTGAAAACAATGATGTGCTGCTACCAAGCATGGTATGTTTAGATGGATTTATATTAACTCATACAGTTGAACCAGTAGATATACCTTCTCATGAAGAAGTAGATGCATTTTTACCACCTTATAAACCAGAACATGAATTTCTGGATCCAGAAAAACCTATGTCCATTGGTACATTTACTGATCCGAATTATTATATGGAAGCCCGTTATGAGATGCAAGTGGCAATGGAAAAATCCAAAGACGTAATAAAAAAAGTTAATAAGGAATTTGAAGAAGCATTTGGAAGAAAATATGACTTTGTTGAAAGTTACAGATGTGAAGATGCTGAAATAATATTTGTTGCCATGGGATCTCTTTGCAGTACTATAAGATATGTTGTAGATAAATTAAGAGAAAAGGGCGAAAAAGTTGGACTTTTAAAAGTACGAGTATTCCGACCCTTCCCTGACAAAGAAATTTATGAAGCTTTGAAAAATGCTGATAAAATAGCAGTTTTGGATAAAAATGTTTCATTTGGAATAGGTGGCGTATTATTTAATGAGATAAAAGCCAAAATGGATGTAGATGCTTATGGATTTATTGTAGGGCTTGGTGGAAGAGATATAACCCCAGATCACATAGTTGAAATAATGAATAAAACCAAAAATCCCACAAAAGATGTCCAGTGGATAGGACTTAAGGAGGAAGTTTAAATGGATATACCTGAAAAAGAATTTTTAGCACCAGGGCACAGAGGATGTGCCGGATGCGGTGCCACAATAGGTGTTAGACTGGCACTTAAAATGCTGGGTAAAAACACCGTGGCAGTATCTGCAACTGGATGTTTAGAGGTCATAACTACACCTTATCCTGAAACAGCATGGGAAATTCCATGGATGCATGTAGCTTTTGAAAACGCAGCAGCAGTAGCATCTGGAGTCGAAAGAGCCCTTAAATCACAAGGTAAAGATGATGTTACTGTAGTAGCATTTGCAGGTGACGGTGGGACTGCAGATATAGGTCTTCAGGCTCTTTCTGGAGCAATGGAAAGA
Organism: Methanobacterium sp. BRmetb2; assembly: GCA_003491285.1. Taxonomy (NCBI): domain Archaea; kingdom Methanobacteriati; phylum Methanobacteriota; class Methanobacteria; order Methanobacteriales; family Methanobacteriaceae; genus Methanobacterium; species Methanobacterium sp. BRmetb2. The sequence continues at coordinate 1,481,294 of CP022705.1, read as the reverse complement.
GGTCATAACTTAATTTACATTTGTTACGATAACGAAGCATACATGAATACAGGTATTCAAAGAAGTGGTTCCACACCATATGGTGCTTCAACAACAACCTCACCTCATGGTAAGGAAAGTTTTGGAGAAGATAAACCAAAAAAGAATATACCTATGATCATGGCTGCACATGGAGTGCCTTACGTTGCTACAGCATCCATAGCATACCCAGAAGATTTCATGAAAAAGGTTAAAAAAGCTAAAGAAATTGAAGGGCCCGCCTACATACATCTTCACCAACCATGTACCACTGGTTGGGGTTTCGATCCTTCTAAAACCATAGAAATGGGAAGATTAGCAGTTGACACAGGTTCATGGATATTATATGAAATTGAAGAAGGAAATTTCAGAGTTACTTACAGACCTATCCAGAGAAAACCAGTCAATGAATATTTAGAAGCTCAAAAAAGATTTAAACATCTTGCGGACGAAGAAAAAGAACAAATACAAAAGTATGTAGATAAGTTCTGCGCGGAATTGAAAATATAAGGGGGCTATATCTTGGATAAAATATTAATTCAACCAGATCTTTGTGATGGTTGTCTGGATTGCGAAGAAGCCTGCGAAAAACTTCATGGAGCATCAAGGATTACCGTAAGAGAGATTGATGGATCTTACTACCCTATTATTTGCCAACAGTGTGAAGACGCTCCTTGTAAGATGATATGCCCCACTGATGCTATTGAAGATAAGAGTGTAGAAACTGAAAAATGTATTGGCTGCAGTCTCTGTATGCTGGTATGTCCCTTTGGAGCAGTAGTTATGCATGATAGAAAGGCACAGAAATGTGATCAATGCCCTGACATGGATGTTCCTGCATGTATCAAGGCCTGTTCTAAAAGAGCAATTTCAATAGTTGACACTGAAAAGATGAAGTTAGAAAAACAGATGGAACATATTAAAAAAGTCTCTGAACTGGGTAAAAAAACTAAAAAAGAAGGTTCAGATATTTTAGATCTTTTAACTGCTAAAACTAGGGCAAAAGATGCCCTTAAACAGGGAGGCAAAGAATGAAAGAATTAATTTCACAACCAGAACTTTGCGATTCCTGTATGAAATGTGAGCGAGAATGTCCTCAAAACGCCATCAGAGTGATAGATGGAGTACCTATCACATGTTTACACTGTTCCCCTGAACGAGCACCCTGCTTAACAGTATGCCCCGAAAACGCTATAGAGGAAATTGATGGTGCCATAATAATTGACGAAGATAAATGCATAGGTTGTGGTCTTTGTAGAGACTCCTGTCCAATTGGCGCAATCCACATGGATGAAAATGGTATTGCCAAAAAATGCAACCTCTGTATAGACCTTAAAGAACCAGTTTGTGTACTTACATGCCCTAAAAATGCTCTTAAAACTGATTCTCAGGACGCTGCGTTTGAAAAACGTGAGAAAGTTGTTAAAGAATTGGAAAAAGTCAAAGCAATCATGAAGTACTAATTAAACTATTTCTTTTTTTAATCCAAGACAACTGTTGATTCAAATGATTAGCATAAAAATGATAGAAGATACTATCTGTAATTTATTCAAAGAAGCCGTCATAAAACTGCCTGAAGATGTTGTTACTGCTCTTGAAGAAGCTTATAACAATGAATGTGATGATATTGCCAAGTTAAATCTCAAGGCTATTCTGGATAATATCAAAGCAGCAGAAAAAATGCAAATACCCATGTGCCAAGATACCGGTCTTCCCATTGTTTTTGTAAAAATGGGAAATGTTCAAGTGGAAAATTTATATGAAGGAATTAGAAGAGGAGTTAAAAAAGCCACCAAAGAAGTTCCTCTAAGGCCCAACGTAGTCAATCCACTAACTCGTAAAAATACAGGTAACAACACCGGTAATAAAATTCCTCAAGTTGATATAGAACTTATTGAAGAAGAAGAAATAGAATTCACTGTTTTTCCTAAAGGTTTTGGTTCCGAAAACAATAATGCTCTGAAAATGGCCCTGCCGGGTGAGGGTGTTGAAGGTATTAAAAAATTTGTGGTGGAAACTGTTGTTGCTGCTGGTGGAAAACCATGCCCCCCTACTATTGTAGGAGTTGGAATTGGTGGTTCCTCAGATATGGCATTAAAGCTTGCAAAAAAAGCTTTACTGGACAAAGTTGGGCAGCGTCATCCTGATAAAAAAATTGCAGATTTGGAAACCAGTATACTTGATGAAATCAATGGTTCTGGTATTGGACCTATGGGTCTTGGTGGTAATACCACGGCATTGGATGTTAAAATTTTATTAGCTGATACACATACTGCAGGATTACCTATTGGTGTTTGTATTCAGTGCTGGGCTGGAAGACATGTCAGTGCTACTTTAAAACCTTAATTTTTATTTTTAGTTTAATTATATTGTAAATCATTATTATACAATTTTAAATTTCACGTAAATCAATTCACAAACTTTTAAAAGTAGTATTTATTTATATTAACTAAATAGAACGACAATCATTAAAATTTAAAAAAAATAAAAAAAGAAAGAATAATCATTTTTTAATTTAAGGTTTTTCACAGGTCATCATAAATATGGTTCGATCCCCTATACTAACTGCACGGTCGGCAATTCTTTTGAGATACCTGGAAACAAAAAGCAGATAAACCATGTAGGGTATAGATTCGTTGTCTTTAGCCATGGTTTTAGTGATATGATCCATTGCTTCATCAAAAAGGTCATCCACTTTATCATCATCATATCTCAGGCCCCTTGCCATATCCATGTTTTGATCAAGGAATGCGTAAATACTTTTACTTAACATCATCTGGACTATATCTGCCATATGTCCAACTACTCTCAAAGCATCTTTTGGAAGTTCTTCATCTTTTAGTAACTCTGCAGTTTTTCCAATATCAACTGTCCTCTGATTTATTCTTTTAAGATGACTGGAAACCTTAATACACGCTTCAATAAATCTTAAATCACTTGCAACAGGCTGTTCCGCAGCAATAATACTTATACAATGCCTTTCTAAGTTAAAAGCCAGCAAATTTATTTCTTTACCAGATTTGATAACATCTTTGACCAGTTCTTCATCATAATTTACAAGGGCATCTGCTGCATTTTTTTGGGATTGAATTGTAACTTGCCCCATTTTATCAATTTCTTTCCTAAGATCCTTTAATTTCTTTCGAAATTGTATTCTTGGATATTTTTTCATTTTATCCTCCCCATCGATTTATAATCATCAATCAAATTATCAACATCATTTTCAGATAGATCACGTATTCTATATTTTGCCAGTAACTCTTCCCTGGAGACCTCATTATCTAATACATTTTTATCTAGAATGTAGCTTATTTTTACCGGTAAAGATAGTTTACATTCTTCGTTTAATTCAATTAGATCGTTAAATAAATTTGAATTTAGTTCATGTATTTCAATCTTAGATTCGGGTTTAATTGTTATAGCTTCGGCTGCTTTAACCTCATAAAATTCTTTTAATGAATCAGTATCTATATACCACCCGGCAACTACCATTTCACCATCTATAAACAGTATAGATTCATTATCATCATTTAAAATCCGGATATAGCCCAAAGAGCAAATTTCAGATGCTTTTAATTTGCCTGTCTTTACTAAATTGGGTTCGTTATGTGGAAGCCACATTAACCTATTTCACCTCATTAAAACATTATAAAATACTTTATGATGCATTACGCGCTTTCCAACAATGGTATAAGCAATTCTATCAGCCATACCCATCACATGATGCCCCATGCTTAAAAGATTCCTTCCTACTAACATGAGATACATGTGAGAACTCCCAAAAATGCTTTCATCATATTGCAAGAACATCTGATTATAAAAATCTTGTAAAGATGAATAATTCTTGGTTGAACGCTTCAAAAGATGTAAATCTTTACTAATCAATGCACCCACACCATCTTTTAACATACTTTGCACTGTTTGGGACATTAACTGAATATGTGGAGGTTTATGTATATTTGAATCTTTTTCTTTAGAATCTATGGCATATCTGGATATGTATGCAGCGAGAATGTTGATTCTCTCCAATTCTATTGAGGTCCTTAAAAGTGCTGCTCCCAGTCTTAAATCCTTGGCAACTGGCTGATGTAATCCTAAAATTTTAAGACATTCATGTTCAATTTCGTAACTTTTAATATTGATCTCATTTGTTGATTCAATTATTTTTCTTGCTAAAGTAATTTCACTGTCTACAAAGCTATTTACTGATTCATCGATTCTTTCACTGGTTTCATTGCTGTAATCCAAAATTTTATCACTTAAAGAGGATAATTTATTTTGTAATATTACATTAAACATTTTCCACCTGATTAATTTTCTATCCAAATCTTCCAGTAATATAATCCTCTGTACGTTTATCTTCAGGTTCTATAAATAATCTCTCGGTCAAACCACTTTCCACGATTTCCCCGTGCAAGAAAAATGCAGTATATCTTGAAACACGAGTTGCCTGCTGCATATTGTGAGTTACAATAATTATAGTGTAATCTTTCTTCAGTTTATGAATTAAATCCTCTATTTTTGTGGTTGAAATTGGATCTAAAGCTGAACAAGGTTCATCCATCAATATTACTTCGGGTTCAACTGCAATAGTCCGTGCAATGCACAACCTCTGCTGTTGTCCACCAGACAATCCTAAGGCTGATTTATCCAGCTTATCTTTAACCTCATCCCATAGAGCAGCAGCCCTTAAACTTTCCTCAACTTTCTCATGTAATACTGTTTTATCATTCATCCCATGAACCCGTAAACCATAGGCTACATTATCAAAGATAGATTTAGGGAAAGGATTCGGTTTTTGGAAAACCATTCCCACTCTTTTTCTAAGGTCAACCACATCAACACTAGGATCGTAAATTTCTTCATCATCTAAAAGTACAGTCCCATCATGCCTAAAAGTTGGTATAAGGTCGTTCATCCTATTCAATGATCTTATAAATGTTGATTTACCACAACCAGATGGTCCAATTAGTGCGGTTACCTGATTTTTAGGAATTTTGATGTTTAAGTCTTTTAAAACATGTAATTCATCAAAATAAACATTTAAATCTTCAACTTCTATTCGGTAATCCATTTTATCTCCCCAACATCTTCTTAGTGTATCTTTCAATCAATGTATTGGTAACAACTGTTATCACCAGTATTAAAATGACCAGTACCGCTGCTGTGCCGTATGCATTATCTAGTGAAATACCCTCGGTGGCCAGAATATATAAGTGCAAAGGAAGTGGCCTAGCTGGATCAAAAAGTGAAATTGGAATAGCAAGTGCAGCACCCACGGTATAAAGTATAGCTGCTGCTTCAGCAACTGCTCGGGCCACACCCAATATTACTCCAGTAGTTATTCCTGGAAGTGCAGCAGGTATCACAACTTTATAAACAGTTTGCCATTTAGTTGCACCTAAAGCCAGACTTCCCTCACTGTAAGATCTGTTAACAGATTCTATCGATACTTCTGAAGCTGCTAAAATAGTTGGAAGCGCCATTAGGGCTAAAGTCAAACCACCAGATAGGACACTCCATCCTAAGCCAAGGTACACCACAAAAAATGCCAATCCAAACAAACCGAATACTATAGATGGAATAGAGGCCAGCGTTTCTGTTCCAAACCTTATCAATCTCACCAATGTATTTTCACCAGCATATTCACTTAAATATACAGCTGCACCCACACCTAATGGCGTGGCAACTGCTATAGCAACCAGTGTAACGTAGGCACTGGATATTATCATCGGCATTATCCCGCCGGATTTACCAGAATCTATAGGTTCTGCAAACAAAAATTCCAGATTGATAACTGGCAATCCTTTAATTATTACGTAACCTATTATGACCAGTAAAATCAGTATAGTTATAATTCCTGAAGCCCAAAAAACCATTTTCATTATTCTTTGAGCATTTTTAGGAGATAGTAAACTAAAATTCAATATTAAACCTCCTAAAATCAGCTTTTATTAAGGGGGTAATTGATTTCATAAATATCCTCCCCCAATTGTAACCTTCTTTTTATAATGGACATAATTGGCCAATATAAGAAGAACAATTATCATGAAGAATAGTACAATACCTGTGGCAAAAAGGGCATTGTAATGAATACCCGTTGCATAACCCATTTCAATTGCTATATTCGATGTCAACGCCCTTACTGGATCAAATATGGAGTTAGGTATTTGCACCACATTACCTGCAACCATAATTATGGCCAGAGTTTCTCCAACGGCTCTTCCCATACCTAAAATAATAGATGTTATCACCCCAGGTATAGCTGCGGGGAATATAACATTTTTTATAGTCTGCCAGTGCGTTGCACCCAGTGCGAGTGATGCTTCTTTATATTCCAAAGGAACAGATCGCAGTGCATCTTCGGATACACTTATTATGATTGGAAGAATCATCACCGTTAATATTATTGATGCTGTAAACATACTAAAACCAGTACCACCAAATTGTTCCCTCATGAATGGGACTAAAATTATTAGTCCGAAAAATCCGTATACTACTGATGGTATACCGGCTAAAGTTTGAATGGTTGGTTTTAATAATTTTCTCATACTATTAGGGGCAACTTCAGCTAAAAATATGGCGCAGAAGATTCCCAATGGTATGGCCATTAATAAAGATAGTGCTGTTATTCCCAATGACCCTATGATCATGGGAAATACTCCAAATTGATTATCGGAAGGACTCCAATCCATTCCAAATACAAAATTGAAAAATCCATAATCTTGGATTGCCGGGAATCCTTCTAAAAATATGAATACTATTATTAATCCTATTATGATTATTGAAGATACTGCGGTTAAAAATAGTCCCTTTTCTATTAAGAATTCATCAGTTCTCTTTGACATTGAGTGTACCTCGTCAATTATCTATTTTTAAAGTTACATTATTGAATAAGTTTTAGAAAAATTTATTTTCAGGTCTAAATTATTTCTCAATATAAATTGATCAATGAATGGGATCTAATTTGAATTTTCATTTAACTGGTTTTAGCAGGTACTACCTTTTCTTCCTCGATGATGGCCTGTCCTTCAGGCCCTAAAACCCAATCCATAAATGCTTTAACACTTTCAGTAGGTTCACCCTTTATTAAGAACAGGAACGGCCTTTGTAATTTATATGATCCATCGGATATTGTGGCTGTAGATGGGGCAACTCCATCAACTTTTAAAGCTTTCACATCATCACTCATGTGTGATAGGGAAACAAATCCAATTGCATAAGGATCCTGTTTTACTGTTTGTTTAACTGATTCTGTAGAAATTTGGATGATAGCATCATTTCTGATTTTTGTATCTCCCATTACTAACTCTTCAAAAGCTGATCTGGTACCAGACCCTTCTTCTCTGGAAATCACATTGATTTCAGCGTCGGGTCCTCCTACTTCTTTCCAATTGGTGATTTTACCACTGAAAATATCTTTTAGTTGTTCTATGCTCAGATCCTCTAAAGGATTGTCCAGATTGACTGCGATAACGATACCTTCCTTTCCAATTAAATATTCGTTTAAATTTTCCTTTTCATCCGGTTCTAAGTTTCTAGAACTCATCCCAATATCTACTATTGCTTGTGATGCGCTTCTAATACCTAAGCTTGAACCTCCACCCTGAACATTTATTTTTACATCCGGATTAATTTCCATATACTTATGGGCCAATTTCTCTGCTACCGGTTGAACGGACGTGGAACCTGCTATTTCGATTCTTTCATATTGATTTTGGGATGTGACAAATATGTAGGCACCGATTATTAATATGAAGATTACTAAGCCCATTATATATTTCCAGTTCATCATTAACCACCATGAAATACTTTTATCTACCAGTATTTAAATCATGTAGTGATAATGCAAACTGAAGTAATCTAATAATTATAAATTTTTAATAAAATTATACGGAATTAGTTTTAATAATATAAATTTTGATTTATTATTCAATTTGAATATATGTCCTGAATATATGTCCTTAAAAAAATAATAGTGGTATTAAACCACTTTATTTTAGGTATTAGGTACAATTCCTTCATCTGCTACAACTTTTTGTCCTTCAGGACCAAGCACCCAATCAATGAATGCTTTTACTATGCCGGTTGGCTCTCCTTTAGTGACAAACAAGAATGGTCTAGAAATTTTGTAAGATCCATCTTTTACTGTTTCTTGTGAAGGTGCTACACCATCAACTTTTAATGCTTTTACATCATCGCTCATGTGAGCTAAGGATATGTAACCAATAGCATTTGGGTCTTGTGCAACTGTCTGTTTTACTGCTTCGGTTGAACTTTGGACAATAGCATCGCTTTTAACTTTGGTTTCTTTGCCCATTACTAATTCTTCGAATGCGTCTCTAGTACCTGAACCTTCTTCTCTGACTATTACATTTATAGTTGCATCAGGTCCACCTACGTCTTTCCAGTTGGTGATTTTACCACTGAATATGTCTTTTATCTGATCAGAGGTCAAATCTTCCACAGTGTTATCTTTGTTAATTGCAACAACAACACCGTCTTTTCCAATTTGGAAAGTTTTTAAATCTTGATTTTTCTCATCATCTTTTAATTCTCTGGAAGATGTTCCAATATCTGCGGTACCATCAGCAGCACTTTTAACACCTACACTTGAACCTCCACCTTGAACATTTATCTTTACATTAGTGTTGGATTTAGTGTAAACTTCTGCAAGCTTTTCAGCTACAGGTTGTACTGAAGTAGAACCAGCTATTTGGATAGTTCCTCCACTTTGTTGGCCGCCACCACCAAGGGCAAGAGCTGCACCAATTATTATCACTATTACTACTATTATTCCTATTATCCATTTGGTGTCCATTAAATCACCTCAAACTTAACCTTGTCATTGCAGTATTTAAATGTTACTATTTGTGCAATTAATATCACATTTAGTGAATTATCAAACGAGGGTATTAAATCCAAAAGCTAATTAAATCACATTTTGTGTCCAATACTGTACTAAAAGCGTTAAACTTAAATATATCATTTCATTATATTAGCTTCCATTATGATAACTGAAGAAGTCCTAAAAGATATTTTCAAACCGAAAAATCCTAAGTGGAAAACCGCAATAACAAAAGTAGAACCAAACAGATTAATAACTAGAGGCTATCCACAGGAAGATTTGATTGAAAACCTTTCTTTTTCCGAAATGGTTTATTTACTAATAAAAGGCGAAATACCATCAAAAAAGGAGGCTAAAATGTTCGAAGCTGTGCTGGTCTCATTTTGTGACCACGGCGTTACACCCCCCAGTACACAAGCCGCCAGACTAATTGCCTCTTCAGGATCTCCAATTCAGGCCTGCCTGGCCGGGGGTATGCTGGCTTTTGGAGAAAATCATGCCGGAGCCATAGAAAAATCAATGCAACTTCTACAGGAAAATCTTGAAAATTCAGTCCATAACAATATGGAGGATGTTGCTCAAGAAGTGGTTTACAACAAACTTGAAAATAACAAGAAAATACCAGGTTTTGGTCACAGATACCACGATGCAGACCCCCGAGCTTTAACTTTGATGGATATATCTCGGAAATATAATTGTCTTGGCAAACACGCTGAACTTGCATTATGTATTGAAAACCTGCTTTTAGAAACCAAAGGAATCAAAATGAACATAGATGGAGCTAACGCAGCCATATTATCTGATTTAGGCTTTAATTGGAATTTAGGGTGCGGGATATTTATGATCGGAAGATTACCTGGTATCTTAGCCCACATAAATGAAGAAAAAAGTAGAGAGCCTGCTTTTAGAAAAATTTTTGATCTGGATGAAATATACTTTGATGGCGAAGAGAATTATTCTTACTAAACCACCTATCACTAGGTATCATAAAAATTATCTCAGCGAAAAATCTTTAAATTACTCTCTTTTCTTCAAAAATAGATTTATTTGTTTTAATATTCATTTTAATTTTTAAATAAAGAATATCTATCAATTTAATATCAATGATTAAAAAGGTAAAAATTTAAGATATTATTAATAGACATATAGTCAATATATCTGAAAAGCTATAAAAAAAGAATAGCCAATTATATCTTTTAAGTATCACATTTTAAAAAGCATTAGGAAAGTTTCCATGAATAAAAAATTAATTCCAATTATTTTAATAATAATTTCAATAATCACCATGATAATGGCCAGTAGTTCTGTTGGAAAAATCAATGAATTCAATAACGGAGAATTAAACTTCAATTATCCTGAAAAAATGGAAATTATTGGTAAGGGAACTGTAAATACTGTGGCCACATTCTATGATCCTGAACTAGAACTTAATATAAGCATTAATAAACAAGCTTTACCTTCCAATTATACATTTAGAGACCATTTAATTAGATTGGAAAGAAATTATACTGAAAATTTTTCTTTAATCTCAAATAATACTGTTGAAATATCTGGAAAAGAAGGATACGAAGTAATATATAAAATAAAAGAAGGTAGTCTTCATTCAAAACTTACAGAATTTTGGGTGGTTGATAATGGATTTTTATATAGTATTTCAGTTAATTACCCTCTTAACTCGACAGAAAATTCTTCAAATATAAAATTTTTAGATATTGGCGAATATTTAAAGGATCAAAAAAGAAATAAATACGTGGAAACTATTACTAATAGTTTTAACATTCAAAATCCTGAAAGATTAGATAATAACTCACAAAACAGGTTAAACTGGGCTCAAGTTCGTATTCCGTCACAAAATTACAAATGGAGTATTAGATCAGATACAGTTAATGCACTTGGAGCTGTTTATCACTATCCTGAAAGTGTTTATCCGGGTAATAATGGTACCTGTGGATTGTTGGGGCATCGGTCATTATTTTCCGCGCCTTTCAGTAAAATTAATATGCTTGTGCCTGGTGACTTAGTTATAATTGATGATTTTTTAACATTAAATAGCTACACTTACCAAGTTGTTTCCAACGGCCACATAAAATGGGATTACGAATATAACCCCATAAAATTCACACAAACAGGATCTTCAAGATTATTTTTAGTAACCTGTTATCCTCCAGGAAGAACCGATGCTGCATGGATTGTCGAGTGCAAATTAATATCGGTAAAACCTCTAATATCAGAATTAATATTAGAATAAATTGGAAAATTGATACATATTGTAACGAACTTTTTATGTAATTAGATTCATAATAATAATTAGTGAATTTAAAAGGAGATTTTCCAGATGAAAGACGAAGCTTATGAACGGGCCAAAAAAAAGGCGCATGATATTAGAGAGTTTTATAACCATCTAATAATTTATATTATTGTTAATGCCATGCTCCTAATAATAAACTTGTTAACCAGTCCCGGTGCCTGGTGGTTTTATTGGGTTACTATATTTTGGGGAATAGGTATTGTTTGGCATGCCTTCTCAGTATTTGGTGAGAAGGGAGTTTTCAATAAAGAATGGGAAGATAAAAAGATAAAAGAGATTATGGAAAATGAGAAAAAGAAATAATTTTTAGTAATTTACTCTTTTAATCCATCACTCAAATCTCTTTTTTAATTTTTTAATTAATTCTTTTTTATACTACCTGATTGAAAAATCAGAAGTTTAAAGTCTAAATTATAAGTTTAAATTATTTATTACACTAATTTTATTCAAAATAAAACAATTATTAACTGTTTACCTGATATAGGAATTAAAAAAAGATTTTTATAAATTAAATTTCTTTTTCCGTCTTCTGAAACGTTCCGGTGTAGTACTACGAGGTACATTGTAATAAAATTCCTCTGCAGTGTCGATAATTTCAATGGATATATCTGCAATTCTTTCAAAAGCTTTAACTACCCGTGACAATGAAATATAGTATGTAGACCTGTCTTTATCCTCAAAAGGAACTTCGGCCATTTGAGTTGCAATGCAGTTCAATGATTTCTTCTGTAATTTATGTATTTTATCTTCAGATTCCATGATAGAATCCTTCAGTTCCAGATTTTCATTAAGAAATGCGTCTATGGAACATTTAACCATGTTCTTGGATCGTTTAAACATCTCCCCTAAAAGAACCATCATTTCTTCATCTATTTCATATGCTTCTTTCAATGTAAAATTAGCGATGTGCCCGGAATAATCTGCTATACGTTCCAGATCGTAAGCTATCTCTCCAAAAATAGTGGTTTTACTAAATTCATAGTAAGGGTTCATGGATATTGCAGTATCCACGGAAGATCTTACCTTTTCATGCATTTTATTTGTTGTGTAATCCATTTTCAGAGCTTCATTGGCCATTTCCTTATCATGTTTACTAAGGGCCTCAAATGAAAGATCTAGTTCACGGCACACATGAGCAGCCATATCCTTTAATACGTCTTTTATAATGAAAGTTCCAGCATGTTCTCTTGAAGTTTTTTCTTCTTCAAACATGTCTGAAAATTCATCAAACTTTTTTAAATCCAAAATATAAGCTCTTCTTACTACATTTTCTTTAATAAGAGGTTGAAGAAGCTTTGTAACATACCTTCTAGTTATTCCCAGTTTTTCTGCAATTTCATCCTGGGTCGAAGGATTATCATAAAGAATAACATCCAGTATTGCCTTTAACGTTGTGTTTCTAGCTTTTTTGTTCATGATTTTCACTGTCATTACTACTTTGATCGTCTTCACGGATAAGGGTAACCGATTCCATGAAAATTTTAACAATCACATAGAGTAGTGCTGATATAACTATCACCGAGATTATAGCACCAAATTCATAGAATAATTTATCATAAATATGCACTAAAGGCGAATCTACATCGATAAAACCGTTTAAGAGTTTAATTATGCCCAAAAATATTAATATGAATCCATATTCTCTTTTGATATTCTCTGGGACTATAATAGGATATAATCCCATTATTATAAGTCCTAAACCAATGGATCTAAATAGATTCCATCCAGTTGCACCTTGTAAAAAATGTATAATTTTTTGCGGCTCCCAATAAATAGGAGACAAAAGATAAAGTAATTCAATTATTAGAATAATAACCAATGGGACAATAAACACTATACGAGTTTCTATTTTTTGGGTTTTTATATTTCCCAAAGGTTCTCGTATAAAATGTGCCATTATCTGGTAAAGCATGGCCCCCATGACAGCACCTATTACTGTACCTGCAATTCCAATCTGAGATGTAGTAAATGCTACAATTCCAGATATTACTCCAGCCATTACTATATCTAATGTTTTTGACATTCTATCACTTAAGAAAATTAATACAATTGATCTTTTATTTACACTTTCTTCTAATTTATAATTTAAACAAAAAATATTTTGATTATAGGTAAAACAAAATGTTAGAGCAATAAATTATTTAAAATTTTCCCATTTATTACTTTGATATCTAAATTCAATATTTTAGAAAAAGCCTCAGGGGGGATTCGAACCCCCGACCTATGCCTTACCAAGGCATCGCTCTACCGCCTGAGCCACTGAGGCTATAGTCTTCTTATAGTATTAATATTATAGTATTTAAAACTAATGATAGTATATTATTGATAATAATTAGTGCTAATAATAGTGCAGGGGATGGGATTCGAACCCACGTAGGCCTACGCCAGAGGATCTTAAGTCCACCCCCTTTGGCCAGCTCGGGCACCCCTGCAAATGACAAACTTGTTAGAAATTGGTAGAGGTTATATATTAAGTTAACGGTTATCTTTACAAAAAAGTTTCATTAATAATATTATCTTAATCAATTAAATATTTATTTTATCTATTAAACTTATTTTATCTAAAAATCTAAATGAATATTATCACAAAAAATGACTAAAATCCATTTACACCAAGTTATAATGATTAAAATTTAAAAGAATTTCGGGAAAATAAAGACAATAATCCGCTTATTGGTGGTTAAATGAAGATTGATTTAGAAAAATGTGGAATCTGTGGCGCTTGTGTTGGTGTTTGTCCCAATAATGTTTTTGAACTTCTAGAGAACTGTATAAAAATTAAAGGAACATGTGAAAAATGTAATAATTGTATTGTTGTCTGCCCTTTAGGAGCTTTGAGTGATTAAAAGGAGATTAATATGAAATATGACGTTATTGTTGTTGGGGGTCGTGTTGCAGGTTCAGTTTCATCTCTATTTGCTTCTAAAAATGATATTAATGTATTAATGATTGAAAAAAGGCAAGAAATTGGAACTCCAGTTCAATGTGCTGGAGCTACAAGCTACAAAACATTCGAAACTTTGGAGATGAAACCATCCAAAAAATATGTTAGAAGCGAAGTTTACGGTGCAGACCTATACTCACCAGACGGTAGTTCTGCAACATTAAGAGGACCTGTTGCTGAAGGATTGATATTAGAGAGAAAAATATTTGATAAAGAATTAGCAATTAAATCTGCAAAAGCCGGCACCGACATCATGTTAAAAACTAATGTGAAAGATTTACTTATTAAGGACAAAAAGGTTAAAGGAGTTATTGCCAAACATCTTGGAAAAACAATGGAAATAACTGCAGATTTAGTTATTGCGGCTGATGGTTTGGAATCACAAATTGCAAAAAAATCTGGACTTAATACCACAGCTAGACCCTTTGAAATTTGTTCTTGTGCCCAATATGAAATGGTAGGTTTGGATATTAACCCTAACTATTTAAAATTCTATTTTGGCGAAAAAATAGCCCCTGGAGGATATGTATGGATCTTTCCCAAAGGGGATAGGGTTGCTAATGTGGGAATAGGTATTAGGAGTCTAAAACAATCTGCATATTACTATCTCAATAAATTTATAGTTAATTTAAATGCCAAACCAGTTGAACTTAACATTGGAGGAGTGCCTGTATCAGGGCCTATCGAAAAAACTTTCACAGATGGTTTACTTGTTGTTGGAGACGCTGCACGCCAGGTTGATCCAATAACCGGCGGAGGAATTCATATAGCCTCAGCGTGTGGCAAAATTGCTGGCGAAGTAGCTGCAGAAGCAATTCAAAAAGAAGATACATCATCTGATTTCCTGGTAAGATATGAAAAACTATGGAAAGAGAAAGTAGGTAAAAGCCTAAAAAGATCTCTTAAATACCGGAACGCTCTGGACAATATGGATGATGATGATTTAAATAATCTTATTAGTTTTGCACAAGGAAAAGATGTTGGATCCCTTTCTAAACTTTCAATGATCAAGCTGGCAAAGGACTATCCCCAACTGGTAAAAATTCTAAAAGATCTACTCTAAATTCAACTACTGCCAGGTTCTTAAATTATAACTAAATTTAATTCATATTTCCAATTTAATGCAATCCACACCATTATATATAAACAGAATAGGAAATAAAACTAATAAAAATATTAACTAACTTTGGTCACCTTGTCCAGGAAAAAATGAAAAATTATTGCATCAATGATAAAATGTATAATAACAAAGGATGAAGACTATGAGAAAAATTCTGGGAAAATTTACCTATTTAGATTTGATTATAATAATAATCATAATTTCAGCAGTTGTTTTAGCATTTTATAAAACCTCTGATAGTGAGTCTAACATTCAAAAATTTACATTTGACAGTCTAGAAATGGAAAAAGCAAATAATAAGTTTCAAGATTTAAATGGGGCAGGCAAGATAGTTTATTCTAGATTAACTGGTTATAATTCAATTAATGGAAAAAAAGAAACTGTTTACGGGCAAGTATTGTGGTCAAATGATAAAGAAATGCTTCTAAATGTAAATGGTAGTAGAATACTTGCTAGTAATTACCAAAATAGATATGCAGATTTTTATTTTGAATCTATTAGCTTAGAAGTGGTTGGGCTTGAGAATAATACAGTAGATGTAATTTTAGAGCCAATCAATGTAACTTCGGTCAATGACTTAATTTTGAATATTCCTGAGGAATACCAGATATATGCACCTTTATCTATCAATCCTCAAAAAGAAACATTAATCCAGGAATTAACCAATGAATTATATATAAAAGAGAATTATGCACCTATAACTACTTCAGAAAATAATGAGATGCTTAATATTACCTGGGCTAATCCAGACGATTTAAGAATAATTGATCAGGTTTTAGGGGATGTAAATGGTGTTTCTGGTTACATCACCATTAGAATATTTAATGTTAGTAATGATACTATTGAAAACCTGGAAAATAAATATAAAATCAAAAAAATCGTTAAATTACCCATCTAAACTTAATTCAATTTTTTTGAGGATTAAATGAGTTCAATTTATAATCTATCCACTAAATTATCTCTGAAGATAAAAAATCTAATTGAAAATACCTTTATTTTTCTTATTTTACAGAAATTATTCTTATATATTGAAGATTTATGGTTAAACAGTTTTTTCAGACAATTATATCCAGACAAATTTCTAAACTTTTTAAATGATAGTTATATCTTAAAGAACCATATTTTCTCCCCCCTGATCATTATTGTTGCATTTGCTTTTTTCATGATTCTAGCTAGCATCCCCATATCTCCTAGTTTACAGTTCAATATTTTAATTGGATTTATTTCCTTTTTTATCTTTTCCACAATAATTCCTAAAGCAGTATTAAATGATAAAAAGTTTATAATCTTTGATTCAAAAAAAATTTACTCTCTTGGACTTTTATTATTGATAATTAGTTTTATATTCTTTTATCTGAATATAATCACTTTAGGGAGTCTCCCTCTTCTGGATCCCAGTTTAAGATATGTTCTTGATCCTAAACTAACTCTGCCAACTTTTTTAAGCATACCTGCAGTGGCTCTGATGGGCTCCCACATTCTGAAAGAGATGCAAAATGACCAATTATCAAAATCTTCAGCTAAATTTAGATTAATTTCTCTTTCTGCCATTAGCATTCTTTTATTGTTTTGTCTGGGATACAGAACACCGCTGGTGGCATTGATACTGATTGTGGTTATTATGGGCTATTATACTAAATTATTCCAAGTTTGGGAGATTATATTAGGATTTTTAATTATCCTTTCAGTGGTAATGGTTTTAGGATATTTTAGATCGGTGGAAGAATACGCATTAGGATATCTAAGTGCTCTAGATTTTTTAAGAAGCAGAGCAGCTTTCACATTAGGTGTTTTAGATTTACTGAATCATATTTCAGGATTTTTTGGTTTTATGCACGGAAATTTAGCGTTAAGTATCCTGCCGGGACCTGGTGATGGACCTCGGGTCATTATTGGAAAATTAATTGCTTGGAGGTCCAGTGTTACCATTACCCCCACACTTTTTGGTCCTATGCTGGTTGACTTTGGGACTGTTGGAATAACTGTAGGAATGGGATTTTTAGGCTTAATAACTGGTGCAGGATATAAAATTCTTCAAAAAACAAAGGATTCATTTTATGTTGCATTATATGCAATAATTTTAAGTTATATTATAATCGGCGTTGAAACAGGAATTTTAGATCAATTAGTCATTTTATACATCCTAGTTGCAGCCATAATATATTTTGCCAACATTCTCAAGAAACAAAATCCGTGCTAGAATTTTACACTAGAATTTTACAAATATCATGAAGAAATGAAACATGTTTTAATGACTAAATTAACTAAATCCATTATTTTATGAATATTCAAATAAAAATAACTTATTAAACTTAGTATATAAATAAAAAAAATATTATATAAAGGATTAACAATTATTGATATTAAATTGAAAATGCATATGAATGAGAAATGGTAAAATTGATTTTAGACTCTGAAGTTAAACCGGACATAAAAACGCTCCAAAGAAAGAAGGATGTTGAAGGTTTAGTGCGTGCCCTAAAAAATGATGATTATCTTATTAGAAAGGAAGCAGCTAGAGCTCTTAAATATGTAGGTGATGAAAGTTCTGTTGATGCCCTTATTGATGCCTTAAAATTTGAAGAATGGCATGCGAATTATGTTGTTTTAGATGCAGTAAGAGAAAACGCTGCTGAAGCACTAGGTAGAATTGGGGATAAGAAAGCAGTTGAACCCCTTATTCGCACACTCAAAGACCGGGACGAAGAGGTAAGATGGAAATCTGCTTGGGCACTAGGTAGAATTGGGGATAAGAAAGCAGTTGAACCTTTAATAGAATCATTAAAAGATAAAAACGGCGATGTTAGAAAACATGCTGCAGCTGCACTTGGAAATATTGGGGATAAGAGAGCAGTTGAACATCTTATTCATAGTATGAATGACAAAGAATGGACGGTTAGAAAATGTTCGGTAACTGCTCTTGGGAAAATCGGAGATGAAAGAGCAGTTAAACCTTTACTCAAAGCATTGAATGACGAAGATTCTGATGTTAAAAGGAGAGTTATTCTGGCTCTGGAAAAAATGAAAAATTTAGCATTTGATCCATTACTTAAAGCATTTTATGATGATGATTGGAAAATTCAATCTCTTGTGGCAGAAGCTTTAGGAAAAATTGGAGATAAGAGAGCAGTAAAACCACTTATTGCTGCATTAACCGATAAAGATAAGGTAGAAAGGAATAGATATGTGCGTGGAAAGGCTGCTGAAGCTCTTGGAAGAATTGGGGATGAAAAGGCAGTGAAACCATTGAATAAAGCTTTGAACGAAAAATATATTTATGTCCGGCGAAAAGCAGGAAAAGCTTTAGAAAGATTGGGACAAATATCCAAACTTAATCATTATGATGATGGAGAAATATCATTTAATTATTCTGATTTTTGGACAATTGATGAAGGAAACGGATCAGAAAAGATAATAAAAGGTAAATTAGAAGGAACTCATTTAAAATTTTCCGTCAATAGAAGGGATGATGTAGAGTTTATTGGTTTAGATGAATTTACTGAACTGATTAAAGATGTTTTTTTAAGCCAAAATGCCCAGATTATCTCTGAATCTGAAATATTACTAGATGATCTAAAGGGTATTGAACTGGTTATTGAAAATTTGAATGTGGAATACAGTAAAAAAGTGAAAGTTGTGGCTTTTAGAAAAGAAGATTCATTATATTACTTACTCTTTTCAGGATATATAGAAGAATTTGATGACAACATACAATACATTGAGTCAATTATTGATAGCTTTCATGTGATTGATCAATAATAACTCATTCAACATATGAAAATTAAAAACGATAAAATTGTGTAAATCCTAATTTAAATTTTTTTAATATTATAAATTATAATATTCATAAAAAATTATATTGAAAATTAAAAAATAAGTCTAATAAATAATATAAAAAATAGGAAAAACCAGTTAGTTCCTATCTTTATCTTTCCAATTTTTTTAAAAATTTTATATTTTATCTTTGTATGCCTTCATTGCCTCATTCAATACATCAGTAAAGGTAACATCTTTTTTAAGTTCTTCTAAATCTTCAACTGAAAATATTTTAAGAACATTGTCTTTACATGCATCAACACAAGCAGGAATTATTTTATCTGAATCCATACATAAGGTACATTTCTGAACCGCCTTTTTTTCATGGTCTATTACTAAGATTCCAATAGGGCAAGCAATCATACAAAGCCTACAAAGAATACATGAATCTTCATCAACCATCAAAGTGCCATCTTCTTCATGTATAGCTCCAGTAGGGCATATTCTAGCACATGGGGCCTTTTCCGGATGACATTGAAGACAGAACATAGGGATAGTAGAACTTTTTTTGGCTCTGGATAGCCCATGCTCCTTTTCACATGCATTGATGCAGTCTTCACATTCACTGCACATTTTTGGATCTATTACCATTAAAGTTTTCACAAAATACCACCTATTAATTATCTGCTAAAAAATCTGCAACAGCTGAAGAGTCTCTTGGACCTACAGCAACTTCCCATCCACTTTCATCCTCTATTTCTCCACTGACTGGAGCTGCAAGTCCAGGTATGATGAGTTTTCTGGTTTTAATCTTATCCTCTATTCCAGTATCCTTAATTAAATCAGCCACTGATTCACCATTCAATTGATTTCCTGCTAAAGATACATCAACTGCTCTGCCTTCAGTATCCAAAACTAAAAGGTAACAGTTAGCTTTCCCAGACTTTAAATCTCCCTCTACAGTGTAATATGTCAGGGCAAAATTAGTAGTCATAATTACGGGAGAATTCTCATCAACCTCGCCAAATTGATATAAACCTGCGTCTACAGCTTGTGGTTTTCTAGGATCAGTGTACACCCCTTGTTTTAAGGTTAAAATAGGTATTAGTTCCCATATATTCGTTCCATGGAGAATTAATATGTCTGCATATTTATTTATTAAAGTTGCGGAGATTGTAGCTTCTTTCATGGCCTTTTGAACTTCATCTTCTTCAGATAACCAACATACTGCCGGAATTCCCAGTATGGGGAATCTGAAATCTGGATCCTTTTCTTCCACTGCAAGTCTTCTGATCATGACAAAATCGTCCAGAGTATCCCCAATTCCTTCTCCAACAAAGGTACCAGGATCTAATACTATGTCTTTTATTCCTTTTGCTCTCATGATTCTGGCTAATTCCTTCATTTTTTCCAAGTCATTAGGTACTGAAAGGGTTATGGGACAATTATGTTCAATAGCAAGGTCAGACATTTCTTCTATGTTAAATTCGGTTGCAGCATAAATTAAAGGTCTTTCATCGCCGACAACTTTTAGTGCGGCCTTCATGGCCTCAGGATCAAAGGTACAGAGTAAAAGAGGTAATCTGGAACTTTTAACTATTTTTGCTGCTTCCGCAAATTTATCGCTGTTTCCTGATTTATTTCTTAAGGCAATAGCATCAAGTTTTAGTAATTCTCCAGTTCTTTCAAATTCCGTATCTTCAATTACCTTAATCTGGTTTTTAAGTTCCTCTTCATCTAGGTCATCACTAATATCCACAACCAGAGAAGTAGGATTATAATAAGTTAGCTCGTATCGATAGAGAACCTCATCTCCACCTATAATTGTAGTTTTATCTCCCGTACCAATTGTTATTTCCCTTACAGCCGGAGCTAGTAAATCTTCAAGTTTTTCCATTTCTTTATCAGTAAGCTGTGTACATAAATTCAACTCTATTTCTTTTTCAGAAAGTTTTGTAGCAAAAGCCATGCAGGAAGCTTCTCCACATTTTGCACAGTTTGTTTTTGGAAGTAATCTGTATATATCCATCGCAGTTACAAGCAATTTAACACCTCCTAAACTCCTTAGCCCTCCAGCTGGGTTATCCAGTCTGAAGTATCAGGTAAATCTGTAGTCATATATTCTTTGGTAAATGTTTCACCAATTTCTTTAAGCATCTGTACCGATGACGGGTGAAGCATCATGAAAATATCTACTCCGCATAGCATCATGGTTAAACCGGTTATTATTTCCCAAATTGGCCCCCGATAGTCTGTTGGTCCCCATTCATCCTTTTTCATCCATGCTTCACGAGAACCCCATGCATTCGTGGTACCAGAAGACATTGGCATTTGAAGATCAGTATCTCCCTTTAATGCAGCAAGCCGGGTTCTGGTTATAACATCTATTGAGAATTCAATACCATACCCTAATGCACATGTGGTCGGATCCATTACAATATCATTTTGAGTTAAGCCTTCTTTCATTAGATAACGGTTCAGTGTTTTTTGCATGTTAATATCAGTAATAGCCCATGATAGCACTGCATGATTGTAGTCAATTGCAGCTTTTGCTACTTTTTTATAATCTAAGTCCAGGTTGGCTGACGCAAGTAGACATCTTTCACCATCCGCAGCTTCAGCAGCTTTTTCAAGGACTAATGGATCCTTTTTTGGGTCTCCCGATGCACCAATGACTAAAGGAACATCTACTGCTTGTAGTACCTCTTCAATATCTGCAGCAGCTTCTTTTGGAGATTTGTCCATTACCTTGGGACCGGTACCAATCAAGTGGATAGTTACCATGTTCGCTCCAAAGTCTTTAACTGCCTTACGGGCCCATTCACCAGGATGATCCATCACATCACTAAAATGTTCTCTTATTGGTCTGGGAAGTCCAGGCATTGGAATATCAAAAACATCAAAAGTTACAACTGGCGGATTTGGCTGCGGTTCTTCAAACCTATAAAGTGCATTTTGTCCCCCTAAATAAACTGGCTTTCGTGTACCTGCTCCTAGTTGAACTTCTGCCACTTTTCCAGGATATTCTTTAATAGGGGGTACAAATTCTTCAACCCCTGATATTTCTTTAGTTATTCCTTTCTGTTTTTCTACTGTTTGCTGTACAACTTGTTGTACTGCCGGCATTAAATATAGCTCTAATTCTTCAAAATCCATCCTAAATTCATTTATTTCTATAGAATCTGTATTTCCAAGTAGTTTAAGAAGCTGTGTCATTTTATCCATAAACCCACATCCTTACTTTAAATTTAAAATCTTCCCAACAATATCTGAAATGGCTAAAACTGTAGTAGAATCGTCCGGAAGATCTATTAACGGTTTTCCTTCAATATCATATTTGGCTACATCTTTATCTTCATATACGGTGCCAATAAGATCCACACCAATCTCATTAACTTTCTCTTTCAACTCATCTTCATTCTCTGCATTGACTCTGTTTAAAATTAAAAACAATTTTTGGAAGTTTATATCCAACTCCTCTGCTAATTCCCCGATTCTTTGTGCTGTTAACATACCTCTTTTTGATTTATCTGTTACAACCAGCATTATATCCACATTTTGAGTTGTTCTCCTACTCAAATGTTCGAGTCCTGCTTCTGTGTCAATTATTATTATATCGTAGTTTGATGATAGGGTTTCGATTATTTTCCTGAGCATATTGTTGACAGCACAATAACAACCGCTTCCTTCTGGTCGACCCATCACCAATAAATCAAAGTCAGGTGTTTCAACTACAGATTCCATGAGTTTATAGTCAAGAATATCCCATTTATTCATGGTTTTAGGTATTCTGCCTGCACCAGTGTCTGCTTTAAGTTCTTCTCTGATGTCACCCACAGTTTTTTCAACTTCAACACCAAGAGCCTCAGGTAAATTAGAATCTGGATCTGCATCTATAGCCAGTAAGTCTTTTCCAGTTGTGGATAGAATTTTAACTAGGGTTGATGCAACCAAAGTTTTTCCAGTTCCTCCTTTACCACTTACTGCAATTATCACTATAAACACCGTCAGTTTTTTAATATTTATGCCAAATTGATATTTTTATCATATTAAATGCTAATTACTGCTTCCTCTTGATGATAACTTTTTCAGCATAAATTTTAGCATTTTTAAAGATTATTTTAACCCCTCCAGAAGCAGGCATAGCAAGTTCTGGCGCATAAGCCACAGGAGCCATAGGAACTTCTTCAAATTCTGAATCCATTTCCTCAGAAACTTCAACTTCAACTTCTTTTTCAGTTTCTTTCTCTGCTTTTGCTTCTTTCAATCTTTCCATAACTGGATGTTCTGCTTCTCTCAAGAATTTTCTTATTTCTTTGATGCTCGTTGCTTCTTCTTCAGTTGGGATTTTATCTTTTAATTCTTCAGGAATATAATCTATAACCGATTCCTTAATTTCCTTAGGTAACCATATAATTCTAGAATAACCACCATCAGCCTGTAAAAATTTAGGTGACCTCATGTACTCTAGACTTAAGCCTGTAAATCCTTCGACCTGTTTTCCACCAGAACACTGCCCAGCCATAGCTGAGAAAGGTATTCCAAGGGGAGTTTCACCTTTAAAATCACGATCAACTATACCTATACCATCCAATTCTGGAATGTAAAATGCTACAGCCTCAAAACATCCACAAGAAGTATGAGGGAATTCAAATACACTATGTAAATATACTCTTTCAACAGTTCCTTGTGATTTTTCAGACACTACTGTGTTTACATTGTCATATTCGCCTTTAAAGTCGTCTAATACTTCACCTTTGCCTATTTCGAATATAGGCCCTTCCGGATCCATTTTAGCAGCTGCTCGGCAATCAAACCAGTTTATAGCGCCACAAAGTGCAGTTCTATCTGGCGTGACCACACAGACATGAGTAGGTGCAAATGATTGGCACATTACACAACCATAAAATACATCAACATCTTCATCAGTAAGTTCACGAGCTCGGGCATCTCTTTTATCATACTGTTCTTTGGCTTTTTCAACAAATTCTTCAACTTTTTCCTTATCAGTTAGAACAGTGACAGCAATTGATTCAATTATGGGGAATTCTTCTTTAAACAAAATTGAAAGTGTTTTAGCCAGATCTTCAAATTTAAAACCTGCCTCATGAGCTTCTGTACTTACTCGGCACCATATTTGGTCACGTTGGTTTAGATGCATGAACCCCTTAATATAATTACACAATTCGTGAGTTCTCCGCTCAATTACGCCTTCTAATTCTTTTTCTAATTTTTCTCCCTGGATTTCTATCAAAATTCCGAAAGAATAAATTTCTCCTTGGCCCATTTCAGATAATTCAGGACCAACAACCTTTATTTTGCCATCTTCAACATTGTCTTCTACTTGAACTAATTCTGCGCCTATAGATTTAGGGCCGGCAAGTTCAACAAACATATTTGCTGATCTTATTCTTTCACCCTCATACATAGGACTAACATCGACGGGTATATCCTCAAACATTGAATTCCTCCATAATCAATCTGTTTTAAGTTTTTCAAGATATTTGAACCATTCATCATCTTTCATGTTTGGAAATGATGCATCAGCATTTGAATGGAAATATTTACAAATAGTAAGAGTTTTAAGATGAGGTGCGAAGTGTTTAAGGCTGGAAAGGCCTTGTGAAGCTATGTAATATATTACACCAATAAATATCACCAGATCATGCTGTCCCTCACCATTAATTCCTTGCCATTCAGGATCTTTCAGGAGATTGACAATTTCCACAACACCATACGAAGTTGTATCAATTCCCTTCTCATGGAATACCTTAAAAGCATCGGCAGTAGTAACAATAGGTAAATTCCATTTTTCTGCAATTTCAGCAGACAAAGTCATAACAGGATCCTCTACTGCAAGAGGTCCTATAACCATTAAAGGTCTTTTAGCTTTTTTAAGCATCATCTTTGCAATTTCTGGTGTAGCTAATAAACCCTGTTTAGTACCAGCTATTACCGTGGGTTGATATGGTATTACTCGTTCTCCACTCATCTAATCACCTTCACCTTTAGAATCCATTAAAGAGGGTTCCTGTGGAATCTTACGTGGTTCCCAACCTTTAGCCTTCAGAACCTCCTTAACATCCTTTTTATATGTTATTGGAATATCTTTTTCATTTCTAACGAATAGATGAATATCAGAAGGTAATGTACCGAAGTATTTTTTATTTAAGTCTATGTAATGATTTAATTTAAGTTGTCTTCCTTTGCTAGTATCGTTAGGCCGTATACACAACTTTGAAGTCATTACTGTTGCTTCTTCTCTAGTTTCGGCAGCATAAAGTAAATGTTCAGGGGCAGGTTCTCCTTTTATTACTTCACCAGTTCTTAAATCAGTGATGTTCCATTTTTCTTCTTTATCTGTTCGTCCTAAGAAGAGTCTTCTGTACTTGGAACCATGTGGTCCAATTACAACTGGTATACCCCAACGGTTTACTCCTGTGGCTATTGCTGCTGCTTTTTGTGAATAAGCACCCCATGCAACTCCACAAGCCCCTACTCTGTTAAGTATATAATCTGCTATTTCTTCAAAGTTACCTTCTAATGGTTTTTTAGCGAAAATATTGGCAATTTTAATACATGCTCCAGAAATATGGGCATTAGAAACACATGATCCTATATTTACCAGACCTTTAGCATCAAAATCGCCACTGTATTTCTCATAGAGGGTTTTACCTTCTTCATCACGATATTCTCCAATGGACATTGCACCACAACCTGTAGCTACTACAATGTAATTCCTCTCCAGAAATTCTTCGGCCATCTTTGCAACATCTATTCCACCTTCAGGATAATTAGAACATCCTACAAATGCTATCACACCAGGTATTTCACCCAAAACAAGAGGGGCACCAACTTTTCGTATTTCAACGTCCTGTACCGGACCTCTTCCAGCTCTCATAAAGAACTTCTGATCTTTTACTGTGTGTTCTCCTATCTTGGTTAGCATGGAGATAAGTGGAAGGTCTCTTTCACATTCCTGTTCACATCTACCACACGTGTAACAAACGTCATATTCATATAAATCTAAAAATTTAGAAAAGTCTCCATTTCCAGCTGCCACCACAGCACCCATCATATCATGACTATTGGGACATACACGGTTACACCAACCACATTCTGTACAACTTTCTGCCATCTCTTTGATTTCATCTAAGTCAGGTAATAGCTTGAGTTTTTCCCTTTCTTTAGCATTTTTCTGAGCCACTTTAACTGAAACTTCGCCAACCTTGTCTGGGTCTTGTATTAAGGCCCCTTCTATTTCCCTGTTTAAAAGCTGTGAAACAATTTTCTCCGGTTCTTCATCTGTTTTATTTGGTAAACCTAAACACATTTTATCGGTGGTGGCAATTACAATGGCATTATTCTTTTTAGCTTCTTCTAAGACGTCAGTACGTATACACTGCTCATCCACCACAATTACATCAGCCACCCCACTTCTTATGAATTTTAGCTGTTTAGAAAGTGGACCAACAACTTTAGCCCGATCATTACGTCTAGAAATATCTATTGCAGCACAACATATACCACAAACTTCTAATTCATCATTAAGCGCATTGTCTTCCATATAGTCCATAATTCCTGCGCCTGGTGTGACATTATGCCCTATACACAATATAACTGGTTTATCTGAATTAATAGTGCCCAAACCCATTTCTATGAGTGGTGCATCACCATCTCCCTTAGGCATGTTAAGAGTCACGATCTGAGCAATGTCCCCCACTTCTCTTGCTAAATCATCCATCAAACCGGCATGAAGTGCTTTTGACTCAAAATCAAGACTACTTCCTTCCTGTCCCGTGTGACATGCAGATAATAAATGAGACATCTGTTCTTCCACATAATCCATGGCTTCTTCAAGATCAACTAATGTTTTTGGTTTTTTACCTATAATTGTCCTTATTATAGGTGCTTCAATGTCTATATTCAAACCCAGATCAATTGGATAATCTTTACCAAATTTTTCTATGAGATATTCTACCATATGCCTTGAGTGTCCTGCGTGTGCAGCGGTTCCAATACAACAAGCAAGTAATACGATTCTAGCTTGTTGAGCTTCTACATTTATCCCACATGCTCCTTTCTTACCTAGTAAATCACATTTACCAAAGGTGCATAAACAACACATGTCACATAAAGGTGCATAGAATGGTTCATATTTATCTAAAAGTTTAAAATCCCATTCCCTTAAAGCTGTTACACCTGGTTTTGGAGTTGGACCCATTTCTACATTAGAGTCTTCAACTTCCGTTTTTTCCCCTTTTTCGTCTATTATTTCGCCTATTGAAATTTTTAAATCCTTAGTTTTCCAGAAATCATCGCTAAATTTTTTAGGTTTCGGTGCCACAATTATCACCAGATTAATTATTAATGATTTATAATGATGTTTGTCTTATCTACAAAAGTGTATATAAACTTTGTGTATTACTTTTAGCAATTCAAAAGACAAATTAGTAATAATTAAAATAATAATCATATTAAATATGGAGAATTAATTTTTATTACTTCCACCCATTAAAAATAAGGATAAGTAATACCTAACAAAAGATTTATATTATATTATATAAAAGGATTTTTTAAGGGTTAAAAAGAGTTTAAAGTATTACTTTAACTCCTTTTTTTAAAGTTTGAGTAATACTCAATTAATCATCCCTTACTCAAATAAAAAAAAAAAAAGAAAAGAAAACAACAATATTAGGAGGTTAAATATGCATATACCAGATGGTTTTATCCCATTATGGCAGTGCGCAATTTACTGGATCATCGCCTTAATAGCACTGGGATATTCACTTAAATGGGCCAGAGAAAACTTGGACGAAAAAAATATACCTCTTCTCGCTGTTTTAGCAGCAGGTATATTTGCTATTCAAGCAATGAATGTTCCCATACCTTGGGGAACCAGCGGTCATATGGTGGGTGCTGCATTAATAGCGATTGTATTTTTCAGTCCATGGGCAGCAGTGCTGGTATTATCAATAGTACTGATACTTCAAGGATTGATATTTGGAGACGGTGGAATGACTGCTCTTGGAGCCAACATTGTCAACATGGGAATAATTGGTGGTTTCATTGGATTCTATGGTTATAAAGCTCTTAAAGGGATTGGAAGGGTTCCTGCAATTTTCATTGCCGCTTGGGCATCAATATTCATAGCAGCTATAGCTTGTGCCATTGAAATGTCCCTAGCCGGTACTTTCCCATTAGTAGAAGGAATTATCTTCATGGGATTATATCACGCTGTGATAGGTGTCATTGAAGGTGTTATCAGTGTAGTGGTGATTTTAGGTATTGATAGTGCACGACCTGACCTGTTAGCCGATTGGGTTCGCAGTAAAAAACCGGAGGCATTAAAATGAACACAAAAAACCGCAACCTTGTGATTGGAGGGCTTGTAATTGCCTTAATAATCGCCATATTAGCGCCATTTTTGGCATCAAGCAACCCTGATGGTTTAGAAAGTGCTGCAGGAAGCCTTGATGTACCTGAGTCAGAACCAGTATACAACTCTCCATTACCAGATTACGCCATACCTGGAATGGAGGATAATCCCTGGGCTGGAGTTGCAGCCCTTATAGTGGGAGTCATATTGGTTCTGCTGGTGATGTTCGGAATTGCAACCATATTCAGCAAAAAGAACGGTAACGGATCCAAATAGATTGAAAAAAAGGAGCTTTCTTCAAGCTCCACTTTTCTTATTTTAAGACTTATTAAATAATATATTTTTTAAATAAAACTAACTGAGATATACGTATGGAAGGACTTGACCAAATTGATAGAGAAGCTGGTAAAGAAAGCTTCATGAATAATTTAGACGGACGGATAAAACTAATATCTGCCATGCTAATCATAATATACGCAGTTTCCAGTACTAACCTTATAATTTTGGTTATAATGGAAATGTACATTTTAATCCTGATTTCATTATCCAATGTAAGCCCCAAATACGCGTTAAAACGTATAGCACTTATATTACCTTTTGGAGGGTTTATAGCCCTTATACAACCATTTTTTCAACCAGGTAATATTATCTGGACTGGCCCCTTAGGCTGGTTACATATAACAGATTATGGGGTGTATTTTGGAGCATTACTTCTTTTTAGAGTAACTGTATCAGTTACCTCCATTGTATTTTTATCTTCATCAACGTCTATGCAAGATTTGGTAGCATCTGCCCAGAAGTTAGGAGTTCCTCATCAGCTGGCCATGCTTTTAAATTTAACTGTCAGATACTTGTTTTTCTTCTACGATCAACTGATGAATATTTTAAATGCCCAGGCTACCCGTTGTTTCGATATATTCAATAAAAAGACTCCTTACAAGTGGAGACTTAAAAAAGTAGGAGAGACTATAACTATGATGTTTCTAAGAGCATTTGAACAAGGGGAAACTGTTTATTTAAGTATGATGTCTAGAGGTTATTCAGATAACACTCGCATATACCGATCCAAAGTAAACTTAGACAAGAAAGATTTCGCTTTTATGGGGATAACATTAATACTAATCGCATCCTTACAACTATTAAACATGTTGGTACTTTAACAATCTACCTATTTTAGAGGAATTCCAATGAGAAAACCAATTATACAAACAGAAAACATGAACTTTACCTACCCTGACGGAACTTCTGCTCTTCTAGACATAAACCTGGAAATACTTGAGGGTGAACGAGCCGCCATTATTGGACCTAATGGTGCTGGTAAGTCTACTTTATTTTCCCATTTTAATGGAATATTACAACCAACCTCTGGTACGATTAAAATAGATGGTAAACCTGCCAGTTACAAGAAAGAGGAACTTATAAAAATCAGACAAAAAGTTGGTATGGTATTTCAGAACCCCGATGATCAGCTTTTTTCGCCTACTGTGGAGGAGGATGTGGCTTTTGGACCTATGAACCTTGGAATTTCCGACGAAGAAGTGGAAAAACGTGTAACAGAATCTTTATCTGTGGTGGGGATGGAAGGATATGAAAAAAAACCCCCACATCATCTTAGTGGAGGTCAAAAAAAGAGGGTTGCCATTGCAGGGATATTGGCTATGCAGCCAGAAATAATGGTACTGGACGAACCTACCACGGGACTGGATCCTCAAGGCGTGGAACAAATAATGGATATCCTATATGATCTCAATCAAAAAAACATGAGTATTATTGTCTCATCTCATGATGTGGAAATGGTTACTGAATTTGCCACCAAAATATTCGTTCTACATCAGGGAAAGATAATCAAACAAGGCACTCCTCACGACATATTCAACGATCCAGAAACCCTTAAAAATGCGCATTTAAAACAACCTAAGGCTGCTGAACTCTTACATCTTCTTAAAGACAATGGAACAAATGTAAATATTAAGTTAACTGTAGAAGAAGCTTACCATGAAATATTACATGTGCTAGGAGTGAAAACATACCACAATCTTTTACACTTGGTACATGATAAATACCACCACAAATTACTGCATGCTCTAGGTGAAAAAAAATACCATGAGATGTTACACATTCTGGAAGAAGAACACAGAGACGAGGAACATAACTAACTTTCTAATTCGTATACCTCCTAATTCGTATAATTAGAACTTTATTTTAAATTTTATTTTATTTATAATAAGACTATAAATTATTTATTTTAGAATACTACAGCTTGGGCTCAAGTCTCTTGATCATAAAAGCCATGAACCCTACAATTAAAGGGAAAAAGAATAAGTACAAAATTAAAATCATGATTGGTGGTACTACTGGCCCCATTACAGTTGCTGCAGCAATCAACATAATGAGTAATATAACCGGACCTAATATGGCCACAAACATGTATATCATGGTAAATGAGTTTAATTTCTGTGAATAATCCTTAAGTTTCATCCGCATTTCATAAGCAATATCCTCGGCTATAACATTTAGAGTTTTCGCTAAATCCCCACCACTATTTAAAGTCCGGGTAATTTGATAAACTGCCCTTTTTAGACCGTCTGACTCTATTCTTTCACTCATATCTATGAGAGCATTTTCAGTAGTTTCACCATATTTTATCTCTTCCAGGGTTCTTGCAAATTCTTCAGAAAGCGGACCATACCCAGACATGGCCACTGATCTCATGCTGTCGTGAAGCCCTAACCCTGCTCTGAGTTCAGTTGCCATCTGCCTCAATGCATAAGGAAGTTCTCTAGAAGCTTCAGCAGATCTGCCCCCTTTTTTTAATTTGGGTAAAAATACTAAAACAATAGACATCATAAAAATAATCAAACCAAATACTAATCCTATGGTAATTCCAAAGCCTAAAGCAATCATGGCCACAAGAATTATTACAAAAGATGTTAAACCAATAGCCATGATAAATTTAGGATCCAATCCTTCTTTCTCTTCTTCTTTAAGGATTTCCTCGAGAGAAGCTTTTTCAAAGGATTCTTTTTGTATTTTTTCTTCTTTTTTTTCTTCTTTACCCTGATATTCTTCTTCAATTAGTCCTTTAAAAACGTCTATCTCCTCCGGAGTCATTCGCATTCGTTTAATTACTTTTGAAGAAGCTTGGCGTGGTTTTATGTTCCCTATTCTAGTCACTGGAGCCTGTACACCTTCTCCAACTTTTTTACTTGAATTGAGAGTGACTCCTCCTATTTTATCAAATAATTTTTTTAAACCACTTAAAACCATTATATCACCAAAAAATCATAGGACTCTTTCTAAAACTTCATCCGGATCCTTATAATAATTATGAATACATTTACCAACTTCTTCAATGGATCGAATATTTTTATCAGCCATAAATTCTAAAACCAATCTTCTTCTTTCGATTTCTTCTTCAACCTCAGTAATACTTATTCCCCTTAGATCTGCTATTGATCTTAAAGTATTACTTGCAATACCTATGTATTCAACTTTATCTGCAACATTATTCCATTCGAATACTCGGTTTAACTGAACATTTCCTTCTTCCATTCCAACAACTTCGGCCACTTCAGTAACCCTCCTTAATGATCCACCTTCGGTACGATACATTCGATTTTGCATTATTATGAAATCCAATGCAGGAATCATAATATGAGGAACATTCATTGGAGAGTTAGTTAGACGTGTAATTGTTTCTCTTGCTGTGTTAGAGTGAAGGGTGCCAAAACCAGAGTGTCCAGTGTTAATAGCTGTGAACAATGTGACTGCTTCTTTACCTCTTACTTCTCCTACAATAACTCGATCTGGTCTTTGCCTTAGAGAATTTTTAACTAGAGTGTCCATATCCAATTCACCCTTCCCCTCTATGTTGGGTGGGCGAGTTTCCATACGCAGTACATGAAAGTGAGGTAATTGAAGTTCTAAAGTATCTTCAATAGTTATAATCCTTTCTCGAGGAGGTATAAAAGCCGCAACGGTATTTAATGTGGTGGTTTTACCAGAACCTGTACCACCGGCAATGATTGCATTACAAGGTTTTACACCCATTCCATCAACACATACCCATAAAAATGCTGCCAAATGAGATGATATTGTTTTAAAATTAATTAAATCAATAACAGTTAATGGATCTGATCTAAATTTCCGTATAGTTAATGTTGAACCATCAGCAGATACCGGCGGAATAGTTGCGTTAACCCGGGACCCATCAGGTAACCTTGCATCCAAAATTGGAGTTTGTTGGTCAATTCTTCGGTTAACTTGTCGGGCAATAAGATCTATAAGTGCTTTTATGTCTGAATCTTCTTCAAAATAGACATTAGTAACCATCATTCCTATTTTACGGTGATATACAAAAACAGGTCTATTAACTCCTATGACCATAATTTCTTCTAGATCATCATCTTTGATCATTGGATCCAATTCACCGTATCCTAACATTTCCTGTGAAATTTGTGCTGCAAGTTTATCTATATTTCTTACACCCTTGGTTCTTAGAAATTCTTTTACTTCACCAACAAAAGTTTTTTCATCTAATCTGAATTCCTCACCTTTGGCTACAGCAACTTCAACTAATTTTTCACGGATTTCAGTTAATAACTGTTTTTCTCGATCACTAAATTTAGGAACACTTACATTGTAATTAGGAATAAGGCCTTCTTCTATTATTTCGGCTTTCACATCTTCAGTCATTTTCTTGATGCGCTTTTTAGGCCTAGAAGATTTCTTAACTACTTTTTCAATATCTGTATCTTCTTCTTCACCGCCGAATAGAATATCTTCCATCTTTTCCCTTTCAGGTTCGAATTCATCATTCAATTCTTCTCCCCTATCTTCATCAGATTCTTCTGAAGACCCGAACTCCCCTAAAAGGTCCTTAAGTATTTCTTTTCGCTTTTCTTTCATATTGCTCATATATTTATATAAAATAACAAATATTTAAGCATATGGTATTAAGTTGTAAATGTGGAAATAATTGCATCAAAATTGCCTCTGATGTTCTTGAAAATATATCCTCCTTCTATCAACCTTGTGCTGAA
This sequence comes from Methanobacterium sp. BRmetb2, assembly GCA_003491285.1. Taxonomy (NCBI): domain Archaea; kingdom Methanobacteriati; phylum Methanobacteriota; class Methanobacteria; order Methanobacteriales; family Methanobacteriaceae; genus Methanobacterium; species Methanobacterium sp. BRmetb2. The sequence goes on along the minus strand of CP022705.1, from coordinate 1,447,879 downwards.
TGTGAGGATTTTAAACTCAAAAAATTTAAACCATTGAAAGACCAGATGGATCTTAAAAAAATTGACAGTAATTTAGGCAGATGTGGTTGTGGAAAACGTCATATGGACGTCGTAATGGTCCAAATCCTTAAAATAATGATTGATGAAGGATTAAAATCAATCAAATCCACTTTAAGAATGGTAGGCACACCACTTATTACCCCAGGATACCCTACTCCATATATTCCCTATCTTCCAGAAAAATCATTAGTAATTGTTGTCGATGAAATGGGAAAAGGATGTGCTGAAAGAATTTTAAGAGAAGTACCAGAAGTAAAAGGTGTTCTTAAAGGAGATCCTAAAAAAACAGTTGGTTTAAAAGATTCCAGATCAGATTCTTATGTTTATGAGTTACTATCAGGATGTGATATGCGATGCGATATCGTACCATCACCCTCTGGAAATATATGTATTTACAAAAATCAAAAAGAAATCCATATCGAGTTTTCACGTTCAAATTCTCCTAAAATTGAAAAAATATTAAGAATTCAAAGTAAATATGATTCTCCTAAAATTTTGGACAGTACCTGCGGTCCAGGGACACTAGGAATTGCTTCATTAAAATCCGACGCCCAAAAAGTTGTTTTTAATGATATATGGCCCCCTGCAGTTGAAATGACACTAATTAATCTGGAAGTCAATGGATTCCCAGTTGAAAGATTAGTGAATATGAATAATACTAATCCAAAGGGACAATTAGATGGTCTGATTGCTTCGGGGGATAAATTTGAAGTTTATTGTATGGATATTCGAGACCTTGTAAATGATTTAAATGAAAAATTTGACATTGGGATAGTAGATACTTTTCCCGGAGTTGAAAATCAGGAGTTTGTCAAATCTCTGTCTACTTTGTGCCAAGAGATCATAATAATTTGATTTAATAGGTGGTGCAGAATTAGAAAACTTATTGTAAATAGTATTTTACATGTAAAAATACACTACTACTGCAGGGACAATTAAAACTCCCATAAGATTGGATTTATTAACTCCAAGAACATTTGGAAGTATGCCAATTGAAATTGAAGTTATATAAACCAGTACCATAAATAGTATGTTAACTTGTTCTATAATGGAAAAAAGGACCACTAATGAACTCATGAAGATAATGGTAGTCCAGCATAATTTTTTATAATTTAATTTTTGGATATATTCACTTACAATATCTCCTAATTTTAGACATAGAAAAAGGGAAATAGAAACAGCAGTGATTGAGACAAAAATAAAGAGAATTAGATAAGATAAATTAAAGTCTAAAAGTATCTTAGAGATGTAAACTGCTATCCCACTTCTTGGATTTCCAATCATATAGATCGCTATCATGGAAAATAGTGCATCGGCGGTGTTAACACCACTCATGGCAACCAAAAAGCTTTCTTTATTAGTTGATACATCTCCTCCTCCGCTTAACTCCTGAGCTATTAGACTACCTTGAGCCGGCCCAAGTCCCGGTAAAAAGCCCATTATAGTTCCTGCAATTCCTCCAGCGAAGATTCCTCTTAAAATAGAGCTGTTTATCATGAGATCATAATATTTATCTTGTGATGGAAGAACTGATCTCTCGTTTAGACTATAAAGTAATGTGCTTGTACCAAAAAGGCCGGTGAAAATACACAGTAGCGATACATTGGATGATACAGGTGAATTCAACATAACCCATCCTAAAATTCCAGATATTAAAAATAAAAAAGTAGACCAGAAAAAAGAACTGAAATTCTTATTCATTCGAATCATCATGGAGCTAACAACGATTATTAACAATATCCATATGTAGGGTTTGAGAAATGTGTAAATTGGTGGAATGAATATTACAAAAAGGGGTGAGAGCAAAATAGTAACAATGATAGCTCCAAATCCACCCAAGGATACCAATCGTATTAACTCTTTTCCTCTTCCCTCTAATAAAAGAGCATGGCCGGGTAAAATTGATAAAACTGTTCCTTCCTCAGGAACGCCCAGAAAAGTTGAAGGTATGAATTCTAAAAGAGCGTGGGCTATAGACATGGAAAAGAGTAAAACGCATAAAAATTCAGGGGACAATGAATTTAATAAAAAAGGTGATGATGCAAATATAAAGGCCCCCGCAGTATTTACATGAATACCTGGAATTAGACCAGTCAAAGTACCGCACAAAACACCTAATAAACACGCTATAAGAAGATCCAACAATCAAATCCCATCCATTCCTTAATATTAACTATTCTATAAAAAGTATTATTTATATTTGATGTCCAGTTTTATAAATAACAAAAAAATCGTTTTTAACTTTTTTTTCGTTTAAAAAAGAAAATAATAACTACAATAACTCCAAATAGGAAATCAGCAAAGAATAGTTCTATAAAATATGCGGTTTGTATGAAAAATGGTAGTTGAGTTGGTATTAGAAGAGTAGTTGCCATTAAAATAGAAAAAACCAATCCAGTGATAGCTGCCCTTTTAGCTAAGCCCCCTTTAATAGTATAAATTATGGGAAGAGATAAAATAACCCATACAATTCCCCTTAAAAACTGGAAAATCAGAGATAGTGGTAATATTTGCCCAAATTCGTTAAGATACTGAAGGGTCGTAGTTGCATTTATTAATAGAGCAATATCTTTAAAAAGAAAAGCTCCAAAAATGATATATAATAAAGTCCAGACTCCACCAGCCAATATAATCTTTCCAAATGTAGTTACAATGCCCGTAAAATTTATAAAGTCTTTTAAAGATTTTTTGATATCATCTTTAGACTTTTCGGCTTTTGAATTGTCTGATTTTTCTGTTTTACTTAGAACAACTACAGCAGCCCCGCTATAAATAAAAGCAGTTATTGCTCCGTTTATTAATAATTTCTGAGTAACTGTCCAAGACAATATATGGGTAAGATATAATGCTTCCATTCCAACTAAAAGTGTCTTTAAAGTATAAAATACTAAAAAAATCCGTAAAATAAGTCCGAAACCATACTCTTTTGAATTTAAAATTACATAAGATAAAATTAAAGTATCCAAAAAAGCCATGATCATGAACATCCCCGGGTAGTTCATGATTTGAATATTTAAGGAAAATCCAGTATAATCCACAGCGAATAAAATGAATAAAAATAGGGTTAACATCAAGATTTTATTGGATAAGCCAATTTTTGATTCTTCCTTCATTTTATCAACACTATTAATATTATATTGATATATGTGATAATCTATCCTTTAAACTATAAAATTGAATTTAATAAATCAATTTTCACTTAGAAGAAATAAATCATAATTATCTTATACTATAAGAAAACTACAAAATTTTATGACAATCAATGATGTAATGGGACTTGCATTTGTATACTTATATGTATTGATCTTGATCATTATATCTGAAAAGGTACTTAATAAATATCCCAAATTCAGCAGGAAGTTTCTACATATCATGGTGGGGAATGTTTTATTCATTCTTCCACTCTTTGACACTTGGTGGGTTATGACCTTTCTGGCTGCAGCACCTTTCATCATTCTTACTTATTTAATGAGTCCCCACAGTCCTTTGAATTTAAAAGATAAGATTTCTAGTTCTGGGCATGGATTGGGACTTGTATATTACGCGATTTCATGGACTATTCTGGCATTTTTCTTTTTTGACCAGCCCTGGATAATTGCAGTTGGTATTGCTGCCATGTCTTACGGTGATGGAGTAGCATCACTCATAGGCGAACATTACGGAAAAAGAAAATATAATATATTTGGAGATGAAAAAAGCTTTGAAGGATCTCTAACAATGTTTTTAGTCCTTTTAATAACATTAGGCATAGTATTAACCTATTATACTATTCCAATTAATCCTTTCGTATTAATGGTAGTGGCTTTGGTTGCAACTATCTTCGAAGGAATAACTCCAAAAGGATTGGATAATTTAACTGCTTGTTTTTCTGCAGTGGGAACTTATTTGATATTAACACTGATCTGATTATATAGAAATAATGGATTAAAGGTAGTATTATGCGATTTATAGTTATTGATGGACTTGATGGTGCAGGTAAAGACACTCATGCCCAACTACTCAAAGAAAAATACGAAAAAAAGGGCAGTGTAATCCTCAGAAGCCACCCTTCCAATGATAATTCTTATGGTGTTAAAGCCAAGCATGCTCTTTTAGGAAGAGGAAAAGTAAATAAATTAAAAACATCATTTTATTACGCTCTAGACGTTATAAGATCAGTTCGTTTATATTATGGTAAAGCTGACACAGTTATATTTGTTAGATATCTTATGGGTGTAGCCTATCTGCCACTTCCATTGGCTAAATTATTCTATAACATTTTCGTCACATTTTTACCTAGCTCAGATTATATGTTTTTCCTAGAAATTAACCCTAAAGAAGCACTACAGCGATTAAAAAAGCGTGAAAACGAAGAAATATTTGAAAATCTGGAAGATCTAATTAAAGTGAGAAAAAAAGCTCTTCAATTAACAAAAAAATGGCATGTAATAAATACGTCTGGTAGTATTGATGAGGTTCAAAATAAGATAAATTCAATTTTAGATGATAAATAACCCCAAAAAATTTACAACATATGAACAATATAACACTATAATCGTTATGCATAACAATAATGGAGACTTAATAGAGTTACCCAAAAAAGGTTTAGCCATTATAATAACTGATATTCATGGTAATCTTGCTGATTTTAATCAATTAATGGATATTTGGGATAATTTAAATGAAAATCAAAACCATTTAGTTATAACTGGTGATTTCATCCACAGTTTGGGCCGTAAAAATGATAAATCAATTGAAGTATTAGAATCTGTGAAATTCAATTTTGAGAATTATAAAAACTTTCATGTTCTTTTAGGTAATCATGAATGGGCAGCTATAACAAATGTGCCTGTTTATAAGGCCTGTGAAAATCAAAGTTCAAATTTTGAGATCTTACTAAAAGGGCACTATGGAAACAGATGCAGAGAAAAATTAGATGAATATGTAAATTTTTTTAAAAAGCTTCCCTTAGCAGTTAAAACTAAAAACAAAGTCTTCATAAGCCATGCAGGACCTACAAATTACGTTCATAATGTTAAAGATATAATTAGGATAACTGATGCAGGTTATTCTAATAATCCTATGTTGGAAGAACTTTTATGGAATAGATATGGTGATTATGATAAAAAAGAGATTGAAACCTTCTTGAAAAATGTTGGGTGTAGGGCCATGATAGTGGGGCATACTCCAGTAGATGGGGCTAAATTAATTGGTAAAAATCAATTAATAGTATCTTCAAGTTTCAGCAGGGGGAAAAAAGCCTACGTTAAACTTGATTTAGAGAGAACTATAACAAATGCCAGGGATATTATGAAGATGGTTAAATATTTGAATTAATGCACTTTAATTAAATTTAAAAATCCAAGTTCTAATATTTTTATACTAAAATTTGATTTTAATAGTAGATTTTAAATGTAATAAATACCATAATATCATAAAAAGTCTATTTTTAATTATTTTCAGCTAATTTTTAATTTCTTTTAAAAAATCGGTGCTAAATAATTGATTATAAGAATCTTAATTTATAGATAAGGAAGATAAAATGGATAAAATACAATTTAAAGATATGAATATTTCTTTTGAAATTAAACAAGCAATTGAAGATTTAGGATATGAAGAACCAAGTCCAATACAATCTCTTGCCATTCCAAAAGCATTGGAAGGTAAGGATATTATTGGACAGGCACAGACCGGTACTGGAAAGACAGCAGCTTTTGGAATACCTATATTAGAAGAGATTTACCCGGAAGATAAATCGCCACAAGCCATAATCTTATGTCCTACTCGTGAACTGGCAATACAAGTAGCAGAAGAGCTTAGAAAACTTTCAAAACATATGAAAAAAATCAGAATACTGCCTATCTATGGTGGCCAACCTATAAACCGTCAAATAAAATCCCTAAAAAAAGGAGTCCATCTAATTATAGGAACCCCTGGCAGAGTCATGGATCATATGCAAAGAGGTACCCTGGATTTGACTGGAGTTGAAAGAGTAGTTTTAGATGAAGCAGATGAAATGTTAGACATGGGTTTTAGAGATGATATAGAATTTATATTAAAAGAAATACCGCACCGAAGACAGACTCTCCTTTTTTCAGCCACCATGTCCAAGGTTATTTTACGGTTAACCAAAAAATATCAAAGTAATCCCGAATTATTAAAAGTAGCCCATCACAAACTCACCGTGCCTAAAATCAATCAGACCTACTATGAAGTTAAAGATAAAATGAAGTTAGAGGTTTTGTCCCGACTTCTGGATATCCATGACATTAACCTGGCTCTGGTATTTTGTAACACTAAAAGGAGAGTCGACCGACTGGTAAGAGATCTGGAAACCCGTGGTTATCTGGTGGGTGGTATTCATGGTGATTTAAGTCAGCGACAAAGAGACTCGGTTATGTCCAAATTTAGAAATGGAAAAATTGATATTTTGGTCGCAACTGACGTAGCAGCCCGTGGAATAGACGTACCTGACGTGGAAGCTGTTTTTAACTATGATGTTCCCAATGATGATGAATATTACGTGCACAGAATCGGAAGAACCGGCCGGGCCGGGAAAAAAGGAAATGCCTTCACATTTGTTTCCGGTAAAGAGATATATAAATTAAGGGATATCCAGAGATATACTAAAACCAAGATTAAACAGGAAAAGATACCCTCAATTAAAGATATAGAAAAAATCAAGAAGAACCTGCTACTGGAGAAAATTAAAAACAGTATTGAAGAAGAAGATCTTAATAAATATGTTCATATGGTGGAAGGATTAATTGAAATTGGATATAATTCTGTTGAGATATCTGCAGCTCTTTTAAAAAGGGTTATGAAGGAAGAATAAATTAATTTTTTTACTTTTTATATAATATTAAAACCCCAGCCAACATCAGAATACCGAACAGTAATTGGGTTAAAGCTAAAGGTTCGCCAAGGACAAAAAATGCGATTATAGCTCCAAATAGTGAACTGAGAGCAAATATTGATCCAGTTCGTGTTGATCCTATTTCTCGTATGGCAAAATATATTAAAACCAGTGAAAAGCTAACACATACCATGCTAATAAATAGTAAAAGAGGAATTACTTCCAGAGGTAGTGTCAAATTCAATCCCATCACTAACGATGAAATTAGTAGAATAAACCCACCGATTGCGCATTTTACGGCTGTTACAAAAATTATATTTTCTTTTTTGCTTAAAAATTTACTTAAACTAGTATCCAAACTCCAGAAAAATGCTGCAACTATAACAAATAAACTTCCATATAACGTAGGATCAAGTGCTAGTTCTTGTAAATTATTCGTACTTAAAAAGATAGCCCCAATCAGAATAAATAAAAAACCTAAAATATCTTTCGAAGTTACTTTTTCTTTTAAAAAGAAAACTCCCACAATAATAATAAACAAAATCTCTACGTTCGCCAGAAGAGCAGCATTTACTGCACTTATCTGATTAAGACCATTTAAATAAATGGCCGGAGCCAATACCGAGCCAAAAATCGCAGTCAAAAATAATATAGAATAGTCTTTTCGGTTAATATATTTTTCAACCTCAGCATTCTGATGCATTACATTTAATATCCTTTGATTTAAAGGAGAAAAACAAATGAAAAACAAAAATATAGATGCAATAACATATGTTAATGCCGCTAGAGCAAAGGGATTCAAATAATTTAATAATATTTTATCTAAAGAAAACCATACTCCAAATAATAATGCCACCATCAATGCACTGAAATATCCCCAAAAACGATTCATATTCCACCATTAACATTATTATAAAGATTAATATTATTTTAGAAAAGATTTTTGATAATATGCAAGTTGAAAGGATTGTTGATAGTATAAGAAATCATTTAGTTATGTTCATTTTTAAAATTTGAATCTCTATTATTTTAAATTAATAAGTAATGGTTCTGATCATTTATCTTTTCTATACCATTTCTTCCTGAATTTTTCCTTTTCCTCAGGGGTCATCCAGTGACTACCATCACAAAATGGTTTATTATCTGATTTACCACATCTACAAAGTGTCATTCTATTACGAACTTCATAAACATCCCCATCAGATGATTCAACAGGAATGCAACCTCTGACCCATATAGGGCCTTTGCAGTTTTTTTGAGGATCGTGGATTAAAACTATTGAAGGTTCGAATCTAGGTTCCATTAGTTTGCCTGTTTTTTTATCCCATAAAACCAGCCTGCCAGATGGACAGATTGTAGCTTCTTCAATGGCCGTCTTCTCATCTTCTGGATCATCAGATTGAATAAGGTTCCTTATGCCTCCAGCCCTTAAACAGAAACGGGAATGATCACAATATTCCCACACGTCCGTCAATTTTAAATTTTTACCTTCAAATACATCAGCCCGGTCCTGGTAGGGCTTGCGACTGGCAGTTTCAGTACCATCAAAATCAATTTTTACATGGGTACCGTCACAAAAGGGTTTGTTTTCAGATTTACCACATCTACATAAACTATAAGTATCTTTTAAAGGGTATTCTTTACCTTCATGCCATTCACGGGTGTGGCCCTCATCATCAGTTATTATGATCTTTTCACTTAAAGGTACCGCGCCAAAAACAATATAAGGACCGTTTTTTAATATTTTTATTTTCATATCATCATTTCTAGACATAATCTGCCCCTCGATTAAAAAACCTGATAATTATAATATTCACAAGTCTTCATGATGACTTTAAATGTTTTAAATGCAATTTTATGAATTTAATCAATAATAGTATTTATATTAACTTTTTCTATTTTAGTTTAATCTTTTCCCTGCGCTAATCTATTATAATCCATATTTTCCCTGAAAAGTTAAAAAATGGTTTATAATTAAATTAACTTTTATAAAATTAATTTTGAAAAAAAATTCGCAATATAGGGAGACCCTAAGGCAAATGCCAAAAACACGACCCCCATACCTATTTTAATCTGTTTAGATATTTTTTTTGCATTTAGTATGGAGTAATCTTTTAGTAAAGACACCACACTTATCAAAAATACTATAATGGCTATTAAAAGTATTATAAGATAAACTATATTGAAAATCCCAAGATAATAAAGTATTGGGCTTGTTAAACTTGATATAATCATGAAAAAAGCAGCTAAAATTGATGCTTTTTTGTTGCCGTATATTATAGGAAAAGTGGTGGCCCCCTCTTCTTTATCTCCTTCCACATCTTCCATGTCTTTAACAATTTCCCTGGCCATAGTCATCAAAAATGCGTAAAATCCTAAATAGATTGAAGTAATTATTTCCCCGGCCGCTACACCTCCAAATACAAAACACAATCCAGTTAAAAATGATATACTTAAATTACCGATAATACATCTTCCTTTAAGATCGTATGCATAGTAAACCATCAACAAAGTGCTTAAAAGTGCTATCATTCCCAGTAACAAGTTAATGGTAAATGCAATTATTATCCCAATTATAAATAATGAAATTGAATAAATCCCTGCTGTTTTTAAGGTAATTCTTCCAGAGGGGATTGGCCTTTCTGGTTTGTTTATTGCATCTATTTTATGGTCAAAATAATCGTTAATGGAATTTCCCGCACCAGTTACAATGAAAACAACCACACAAGCTAATAATACGTCCAGAGTGAAATTTCCGCTGATAATAGCCACTAAAATGACTGCAATGACTGCCATTAAAGCATTCCATGGCCTTAATATTTCTAGATATGCATTCATATTTAACACTAAATGTAGAATTAATTTCTTTTTACTTATATTTATTGAAAGAATTGTATGATTATTCTAAAAAAGAAAAGTTAAGTGGATTTTTCCACTGTTAAGGATAGAAACCTTATCTTAAAAAAAGTTATTATTAATTACTTTATCTGGTAATTTACATAAGTCTTCGAATATCAGTGACTTCTATGTTACCAATATCTTCTAGTTTAGCCAGATTTGCTTCAACTTCTTCTGTTCCGCCTTCTGCATCTCCAACTATTACAGTAACTATCAAAGCAACTAATCCAAAAGCTACTGGTTCTTCATCTATTTTATGTAATTCTGTAGATTCTGGAATTGAATTCTCAATTTCTGTTTTGATCTTGTTTAAATCAACATCAGGATTTTCCGGCATTAATTTAATTGTTGCTACTACTTCTCCCATATTTTTACCTCCAGTAAACTCTCAATGATTTCCATTTATCAAAATATTAATTTTGAAATGAAATTTAGAATAATATTTGAATTATTCCATTATATAATTTTAAAACTAGTGGTTAATTTTATATTAATACTTAAGGGCCTTTGAATCCGCATTTACATGTGTATATGTGTCCGAAGGTTCTGCATTTTTGGCATCTGTATATGGTTTCTTCGCACATGGGGCATGTGAATTTAACGTAGGTTTCCACCATAGGTATCTCTTGTTTACAGGATGTGCATTCTATTTTATCCATCTAATCACCTCTAATGAATGTGTATTTTAATGTATTTCTGTTTTTACCTTTACTTTTACCATCAATTATAGAAATAGCTCTTTTTGGGTACTTACCATTAACAATATGGCAGTTTGATTTATATTTTAGCAAAAGTTGTGGTAATGCTTCATCAATTGATGTTTCACCAAAAGATAGTAGTTTTTTAGCACTTATATTTCTTATAAGTTTTGCATCACTGGAAGATGGTTGGTCAGTATATATACCATCTACATCAGTTGCAATTATCAGTTTAGTTTCTAGTAGATGTGATATATAAAATGATAGGGAATCAGAGGTTACCTTCCATGAATGTTCCAATGGATCAAAAAAATCAAGTAGAAGGGAAGGTAATAAAATAGGAAGTTTTGAGTTGGAAATAGCATTTTTAGCTTCTTCCATGGAATAAACAGCTTTTGCATGGTCAATTTTATCTGCAAGAAGAATTCCTATTATATCCATGCATTTAATTGCACTTTTATGGTTTGCAGTTTCAGAAAATCCTATAATATCATCATATTCCCTGACTTGATCTGCAAAAGAACCACCACCACAAACAATCAGAACATTCTTACCTACCAAACTTTCAACTAGTTTGATGGCATTTTCTGGGAATAAACTTCCACCAACTTTTACTACCCATTCCATAAAATCACTGCCCAGTTCCTTTGTTATTATAAAAAGTAGAGTTTATTAAATTATGGGATATGTTAAAATCTTTCTTTATTATGATAAGTATTTCATTATTTTAAGAGCTTAAGATCTTGAGTAATTTTATCTATCTTGCCATCCTCATCAGGCCCTATACCCAGACAAGTTATGGTAGACTTGGGAAGTTCTGTGCGACCGGCGTCTCTTACCATGTAAAATGGGATATCAGTACTTTTAAGTAACTCCCTTATGTTAAAAAGTTCTTCTAAATCCTTAACCTTGACCACGACCTTTTTTTCTCCCTCTAATTCCCATTTTTTTATGGACTGATCACTGGCCTTTTTGTAACTACCTAAACTGGCATGGCATGCTTGAGCTGCAATCTTACCTGTGCTCATATTGAGATCACTTCTTATGACAATAACTTGTTTCATTTTTTCACCAGTAAAACTTAAAAATTCATGTTTGTAATTTTTGATGTTTATCACATATTAATTTATAAGTTAAAATCACATCCGGCGTAGATCATGGACACTAAAATATTATGTAAATGATCATCAAGATTTAGAACTTCGTCATGACACATGTCCTATAACCTATTTTATCTATGACACAATTAAGAATTTGGTCAAAAAAATGTACAAAAAAACGATAAGTTTAAATAGTATGGACACCCAGTTAAAATTGAGGTGATATTATGGCTGAATTACCAATAGCACCAGTCGGAAGGATCATAAAAAACGCCGGTGCTCAAAGAATAAGTGATGATGCAAGAGAAGAATTAGCAAAAGCTTTAGAAGAAAAAGGTGAAGAAATCGCTTTACAAGCTGTAAAACTTGCTAAACACGCTGGAAGAAAAACAGTAAAAGCATCAGACATAGAAATGGCTGTTAAATCAGCATAAACCCTTTCTTTTTTTTATTTAATTTTTATTTTTTAAATATTTAAAAAAATAACACGTATTCTATCTTTTTTTATCAGATTTTGAACTAATTACACATTACAAACATTAGATTAAAACTCCTATTTTCCCATACATTTAAAAATATGCAGCATATATCTTACACTAACATCAAAAGGTTATAGCACATAAAGAATAAACTAATTCATACTACTAATTTAAAAGGAATATTTTATAAATCCTGAATTTTACTAATTTTAATCTTATAATATGGTGATATAATTGACAAGAATTGCTATACTGGATCATGATCGGTGCCAACCCAAAAAATGTAATTACACATGCATAGAATACTGTCCAGGAGTTAGGATGGAAGAAGACACCATAACCATAGACGAAAAAACCAAAAAACCAATAATATCCGAAGAACTATGTTCCGGATGTGGAATATGTACTAATCGATGCCCATTTGAAGCTATTGCGATTATCAATCTCCCTGAAGCATTAGAAGATCCCATCCACCGTTATGGTCAAAACATGTTTGAATTATTTGGCCTGCCCAATATTAAAGAAGGATCAGTTGTAGGGATTTTAGGACCTAATGGAATAGGAAAATCAACAATTATAAGAATTTTATCCGGAGAACTTAAACCAAACTTGGGATTCTATGAAAAAGAAGTGGGCTGGGATGAAATAATATCTTACTTCAAAGGCTCCCAGCTGCAATCATACTTCCAAAAACTTTCCAAAGGCAATTTAAAAACTGCCCATAAACCCCAGATGGTGGATTTGCTGCCTAAATTTGTTAAAGGGGAAGTAAGCTTACTTTTAGAGAAAGTTGATGAAAGAGGCCAGTTAAATGAAGTAATGGAAACTTTGGAGATTGGACCAATATTAAACCGGGACATATCCAAGTTAGGTGGTGGAGAGCTTCAAAGGGTTGCTATAGCAGCAGCAGTCCTGAAAGATGCTGATTTTTATTATTTTGACGAACCCACATCCTGGTTAGATGTGAGGCAGAGATTGAATGCAGTGAAAGTAATAAGATCTCTTGCAGAAGAAGGAAAATCTGTAATGGTAATTGAACACGACCTGGCCGCATTAGATGCTATATCTGATTACGTCCATGTATTGTATGGGCATCCCGGAGCTTACGGCGTAGTATCCCATATGAGGGGAGTTAGGGTTGGAATAAACGCTTATATCAGCGGATTTTTGAGAGAAGAAAATGTAAGGTTTAGAAAGAACGCCATACTATTTGAAGTTAAACCTCCTTCAGAAGGAGTAGAAGCAGAAGCTATTGCTGATTATTCTTCCATAAAAAAATCATATGATGGTTTCAAATTTGATGCTCAGGAAGGAGAGGTGCATTTTAACGAGATTGTAACAGCATTTGGTCCTAATGGAATAGGAAAAACCACTTTTGCCAAGATACTGGCAGATGTAATCAAGCCCGATGAAGGAAAAATAAATAAAAAGGTTTCTATAGCTTATAAACCCCAATATTTATCTACTAAATTTGAAGGAACTGTACAAGAACTTTTAATAACAACTGCACCAAGTTATGGTACAAATATATTCAAAAGTGAGATTGTAAAACCTTTTTCATTAGATGATATTATGGATAAGGAAGTAAAAGATTTAAGTGGAGGAGAACTTCAAAGACTGGCCATTGCCACTACCTTATCGAAAGATGCTGATATTTATCTTTTCGACGAGCCTACAGCATTTTTGGATGTGGAACAAAGACTTGTAGCAGCCAGGGCCATAAGAAAAATTATTGAAAACCGCCACTGTGCATCTATAATAATAGATCACGATATTGTATTTATTGATTACATATCTGATCGGGCCATGGTCTTTTATGGTAAACCTGGATTAGAGGGTCATGCCACTGCACCAACTGATCTTAGATCTTCCATGAACAAGTTCCTTTCAGATGTGGGTATAACTTTCCGAAGAGACAAAGAAACAAAGAGACCACGGGTTAATAAATTTGGGAGTTATCTTGATCGAACCCAAAAAGAGCAGGGCGAATATTATTATCTCAAAGATAACTAATTGGTGATGAAGTATTATTCACATAATATTAAAAAACTCATTTAGTTATCCTAAATAATTTTTCTGGCATATCGAGTCGAAAATGATTTTCTATAGTGAATTGAAACAGATACTGGTAAAGAATGAAGAAATATCTTCAAATCAGGTTTTAATAGCAAGAGTAATTGCTTAAATTAAGGAGATGTGACATTAATAATCATCACCATCCTAATTTAAAAATTATTTGTCTAATCATCTAAATCACGAATTTCTGCTTCGTCATCTTCTTTTTTGGCTTGATTTTCATAACTTTCTGCAATTTCACCTAATAATGATGCGGTTTTGGGGAAACGAGTATTCAAATTATTAGCATATTTTCGGAATTTTTCAGCTAATGCTAGCTCTTGTTTCCCACCTTCATCTATTGCCTTGGTATAACTTCCTCTTTTATTTTTAGTTCCAATTATAAACCCTCTGTGAAGATCTTCACTTTTTACACTTTCAATTATTTTACTCATGGATTCAGGAGGCCATACATCATTCTCTGGTTCCACATTTGCTAATAATTTTCCAATTTGAATGTCACACACTTTTATTCGATCAGCTTCTTTACACAATTCTCTTGACCTCTCGATCCATGAGTTCAATGCCACATAATCAATCTCATTATTATCGCTCGTGCCTGGTATTTTTTTCCAACTACGAAATAATCTCCATGAAAGTGTCGCTCGCTGTTTTAATAGCTCTTCAGAGAGTTTTTCTTTATTATCATCTTTTTTATCATCTTTTCTTTTGTAAATATATTTCATAATCTCAACAAAAAATTCAGGATTGCTGGATAATTCATTATGTAACAGTCTAGGGGATTGCCTCTCACGATCTACACCTGCTAAGAAAGATAAATAATACCACTCCAACTTTGCAATTTCGCTTTCGGGATATTCAGATTTATATAATTCTTCAAAAAGTCTTTCAACCCTATATTGATCAATGCGGACTTCCTCTTCACTTTTGTCTATAGCTGCTTTTTCCAATATCTTTGCAATTAATGCCGGAGGAATCTCTTCAGCATATAAAGAGGCAATATACAAAGCTGTATAATATCTTTTTACTTGAACTATTTGTTTTAAATAATAAATTTTATCTTCAGTTGCTCCCCTTATTCCTCCAAATCCACATTTCTTCCAATATGATTCTTGTATGTTTTTATCAAAAGAATTTAATAGGTCCCATACAAACATTCTCGATGGAAAAGCAGTGAAACAATTTATGATCTTTTTATCTTGCCAATTTTCGGTTTTAACTTTTTGAACTAGATTTGAAATCCATTCTTCATCACTAAATGATTTGTGGAAAATATATGCTTTAACAAAAATCATTTTAGTTTCATCTTCATCTTCAAGCAAAGAATAAAGTTTTTCTTCTTCAATAGAATCTAAATCATCTTCAGCTAATGCTGTGCCTATATACTGGGAATTTTTAATTCTTTTTGCTAATTTTATTAAACCTTCAAAGCCATGTTCATCCTTAATCACATTTAAAGCCCCTATCCGAAGTTGAATAAAATGTTCATCATTTTCATGATGATCTTCGATTCTAACCCCTTCTAATAAATCAGGCAAACCATCAAAAAGCCAACAAACCCGATCAATTGCATCATCTGGTTCTAAAGACAGATAAATTCCTTCAAGATATTGTAATTCTTCTTCTGGAAGGGACCAATCAGAATCAGGATATGAACGATGACGGGAAATTATTTCTCGAAGTTTATTCCACAATTCATAACGACCAACTAAAATTCTATCCACATCAGAAGAAAGTTTTTCAATAATTCTATTTCTTTCATCCACTGGAAGTGAAGCGAAATTATCCATGACGTTAACCCAACGTTGCCCATTGGATCCAACATAACTTAACAATCGATTGATTATTTCTATGGTGTTCGCATAATACTCCGCCATAGTAACTTCAGGTTTTGGAGTTTCCGAGAATTGCCTCCAAATCGTTTGAGATTTTACATAAACAGTATCATGATCTTTAGGCATCAAATCCACTAAAAGATTCCACCCAACTTCAGGATATTTATCTATTAATAAATCTAAAACCTCTAAACGTTTCTCAAAAGATGCATAAGTTTGAAAATTCCACAAGAGAAAAATATCACGTAAGCTATTCTTTGGTCGATTGATCACTCTACTTTCAGAATCGGGATCATACTTTGCTAATTTCCCCAAAATAAGAGCAACTCTAGGTAATAATTCAGGACTCCAAGATAAATGTTCTAAAGCCCAGATCAAACTAGAATGATTAGCTGATGGCCCCATAATACCTTGTGTCTCTTCAAATAAGCACATAATCGGTTTTTCATCCCCATATAAAGAAAAATCTACAGCATCCATAAATGATTTAGGGGATGCTTCAGCAATTAGTGGCAAGACATCATCAAGTGACATCCAAAGATTACATTCTGCATCTTGCAATAATTCCCGGATTATACTATCAACCCAAGTTTGAGCTGAAGTTGATAAAGATACCTTTGCATCATCCCCAAAAACTCCAATAAGAATAAGCACTTGAATAATGCCATTCCTTATATGATTTGAATATAATGGGACTTTACCATGCACAGTAGCCATCCAACGTTCCTCTGGTTCAAGTTCAAGTGCTGGATCTAAGCTCCTAAAAACTGTTAAAACTATATCCTTAAAATGTTCAAGATTAATTTGAGTAATAAAAGGAGCGAGTGCAAAAAAGGCATCCATAGCTGAAACTAATCGCCAAAATTCTCCAATTTTCAATATAGGAGAATCTTGCTGATTTCGCCAGGAATATAATTTCTGAGAATAAGTTTTATATGATTCACCAGCTATCTTTCCTATAATTTCTTTATCTGCATTATTTGATTCCACCCAACACCCAACTAATAATGCAGGAATAATATCACTAGCAGAATCTGATTTAGCCCATTCTGGCTGATTGGTATAACCCATTAATTGCCTTCTTAAAACTGTAAGACTTCTTCCAGTATTCCTTGCGTATTTTTGGGAATTTTCATTTGATAATCCCATTTCTTCAAGTGCTGAAATGAATGCATCTCTGCCTAGTCTTGGAAGAACAATGTTTGGGTTAGCAACAGTGTTATCTGAACCAACTGGAATATATACTCCATGACCTTTTTGTGTAGCCAATGCAAATCCCTTAATCTCCTTAAATTCAGGTACAAGCAATAATTCACTGCGTATAGTTATGGAAACATGTTCAAAAGCTTCAGAATCGTTTATAACAATACTCCTTGACAAATAATACTCTCGCTCTTCTTCAGGCAATGAATTTATTACAGCAGCCAAAAAAGCTATTGATTCATCAATAGTAGCTGATTGAACAGTGATTTGAGAAGATGAAGATTCCAACTCTTTGTGAAGTTTTTTAACTTGTTTATCCCTACCTGCCAAAACAAGTTCTGTTGTAAGGGGTGGACTAGTACTCTTATTCCATTCATCCCACCAATCTACAAGTGCTTTTACTCCTTCAGGATACTTTCCTATAAGTTGACCTAACCATATCCCAACAGCCGGCGCTTGTTCAATCCATTCTTCTAGTGTTGCAGCATTATATGCCTTCACATCTTTCCAAAATCCATCTGCTTTCTTTTCTTCACACCATTTTTTATTTTTAGTCCAAGCTCTAGGAGATACAAATATATACGTTGTTTCAGATGGATTTATTCCTGAAATATTTTCCTTCCGTTTTTCATAATCATTATCTGCTTTGACCTTTACGTCTCGATTGCATCCCATTTCCCATACAGAAACTCCTTCAGGAATAAATTCAGTACCTTCAGAAACTTCAAGAAAGCCATCCCAACCCGGACTAGAAACACTATCTCCTGCTGGAAAAAAAATGTGCGAAATATTTTTAGCAGTGGCTCTAAT
Organism: Methanobacterium sp. BRmetb2; assembly: GCA_003491285.1. Classification (NCBI taxonomy): domain Archaea; kingdom Methanobacteriati; phylum Methanobacteriota; class Methanobacteria; order Methanobacteriales; family Methanobacteriaceae; genus Methanobacterium; species Methanobacterium sp. BRmetb2. The sequence continues at coordinate 1,429,885 of CP022705.1, read as the reverse complement.
AAGACGGCGCATTAAAAGTGGAAGATATCCATGACACTCTCGGCGCTTAGCCCAGTTTTTTAAATCTGTACTATCAATCCACAGTATTGGTTCCATCGTTTCACCCCATTCAATTTACACTTTCATAATAATATAATAAATATTATTTTCTTCCGGTTACGTAAACTTTATCTCAAGATCTCTTAATCAGTCAAAAATTTAAAATTAAGACGATTATTTAATGCGAAAAACCAACACATAAACTGATTATCCATTTGGCACTAAAATCATTACTTGTCCTACTGCAACATGACGAACAAAATGATCGAATAACGATTACATTTATAAATTTATAATTGGATAGTTGGAATGATCTTTGGGAAAAATTTATTTCCTTATATTTCTAGTATGTATTAAACCGGACCCTGGTCGGAATTCTTTTTGAAAATTAACTTCTATTTCATTTTCCAAATTTTTCATGTTTGGATTCTCTTTAATCATCTTTTTGGCTAATGAAAAGTTATCAAATTTGGAAAAAATTTGTCGATAGGATTCTATAATTTGTAAACCGTTAATAAACTCTATTTCATCTATATCTTCAATTATAGATTTCTCAGCATTTTTAATATTCTGATTTATATCTTTAAATTTGACTTTCTCTAAGTTATTATATGTCCTATATCTTTCAGGATCTAATAAGCATAAACAAAGTTTAGTGTTTAATGGGAAGTATATTTGAATTCCCCAAGATGCGACACCTAAATTCCCGTAAGGACTGAGATCCAGAGGATTATATCTAGCTACCGGATTATCAGACGTCCAAAATGGAAAATCCGTATTATTTTCTAAGAGAATCCATTTTTTGTCATATAGTATCTTCGTAAGATCAGATAGGACTTTCTGATTAATTAAACTTAAATGCACTTCTTCAACTTCTTCTTCTGGGTAATATTTTTCGATAACTTCCCTGGATCGATCATCATCAAATTGTTCAAATAATTCCTCTTTAGCCATTTTAAATGTAGATCTGATCTCTTCCCTACTTTTTAAAGTTCTAATATGTTGAATTGTAATAAATGCAGATATAATAACCCTAGATTTAATATTTTCTAGAATTTGATGGTCTTTATATGAAATTAAGTCTCGATAAACAGGAGCTACTTTGGTTTCAAATCTTCCCATAGTATCTTCAATTATTTGCCCTGATTCCCCTTTACCATGGAAATAATTCTCCATAGCTGCTTTCTTTATATTAACTTTACCCTTGATATCATCTTTTTTATCATAAAAATAAACAGAATAATTTTTCTTTCCACGGGAAGTTTTAGCATTTGCGAAATGTTTCAGATGTAATTGAGGGACATAATGATGCTTTTTACTTTTACTCATCAAATCAAACCATTAAAACCTAAATATAAATCTAATTTATTTGTTAAATGTTATTAAATTTGATATAATATTAAGCACATCGTGAGATGAATATTGAATGAATACCTTGGATTTAAAACAATAAATGTTTTCAGGATTTATTTTGAATCAAAAATCAATATGAGCTAAAATGTCATTTTAATGTAATTGAACAAAAATTAATGAAAATTAATATTTCCGGATATATGTTCAATCTTACTATTCAAAATAAAATTAAAAAACAGTAAACTACTTGACCATGGAAAATAACCCACAACTATCATTCAAGTACTATCAAATCATTAAGTCATCATACCCGATATTAAGAAACCACATAATAGAATTAATTCCAATGCACTGTTATTTATCATCATTTTGATAATTTTTATTCTATTCACTATTTTTGAAAACTTTGAATGACTAATTACTAATTCAATTCCATCCCATGAAATATCTTCTTTTAAATTTACATGTAAAATAGGGATAGTAACTTTTTTAACCAGCACTGTTTTCTTAGTTTATATACTCTTAAAACCCACAAACTAGCATTTTTTCCATTCAAATAAAATCTAAAATGCCCAATAGCCCAAATAAATTGTTTTTTTAAACTATCAATTCTGTTTGGGGTCTTTTCAATAATTTTTCTCTACACTGACATAATATTTAATCCCTATTTTATCTTCATCTAACTTTGGCAGTTTATTTTTTTCTACGAAAGATTAATTTTTTTTTGAAAACTATCTAATTATTTTTTATTTATTAGCATAAATGTAACTAAGATAAAGAAGAAAATCTTTAAAATTGGTTTGATATTTCCTAATTAATATTGTCTATTTACCCTGAGAAAAAAACTCAACAACAGCATTTCATTCTTTTAAACACTTATTAATATTTATCATTATTTAATGAAATTAAACCACAATGGTATGATCAAAAATTATTACCCCATAATTTGCTGAAAAAGTTTTCACAGTTATAATTCAAATTAATATGTGGTTTATTGTGTTATGGTTCTGAAATTACAAATTAGTAGATAAGTATCTATATTATGAACTTTACACACACTTGTCAGGGGTTGACGATATAAATACTACAAAAAATTAGAATGAAACATATAATAAAAGAGGTTAAGAATAAAAAGAGGTTAAAAAAATGAATAAAAAGTATATTCCATTACTAGGATTTATAATTGCATTGGTTATAACCGCTTTAGCACCGTTTTTAACGGGAAAAGAAAACCTTCAGGCAACACTATTATTCCCAATAATCTTAATTTTTGCTTATTATACAAAAATGAATGCTAAAGATCTTGGATTAATATTTAGTAAAAGAAAAGAGTATTTTATCGCTATGGCGTATCCATTAATAAGCGCATTAATAGTTATCAGTTTAGCTACTATAACTGGTAATTTAGGCCAAATAAACATAACTTTTGCAACTTTAACTGCGTTTTTAGTACTTTTTTTCTCTACACTCATTTTAACTGTTACTACCGAGGAAGGATTTTTCAGAGGGTGGCTATTTGGGATAATGGAAAAATATGATTACACTCCCAAATTGATAATAGTTTTAACCTCTTTAGCATTTACTATATGGCATATACCCCTGTTTTTTTTAGGTGGGGGATTAGGAGGAGCTTATAATTTAATACCATTATATTTAAGCACTGTATTCACTGGCGGGGCTATTATGGCTATTATACGATATCGTTCAGGATCTATTATAGTAAGTTCCCTGTCACACACAATATGGAATAGTGTAAATTATATATTATTTGGATTTGGAACTGCAGTAGGGGTATTAGGAATAACACCAATCACAATTTTCGATCCCGAAAGAGGATTTTTGGGTCTAGGAATTAATGTATTGTTTTTAATAATATTTTGGTACTACACATTTCACCACACCAAAAAATCAGATCCACAAATACCCAATTAAAAAGAACAAAACAATTAGTATTATTTTATATCTTTAACCCTACTATACCCCCGTCACGGGGTTAGATATTTTTACTTTTTTTGCTCACTAAAATAGTAAATATTAATATTAAGGCTATAACGTAATAACATAAGTTGTAATCATTGTATTAAAAAAAGATTGTAGAAGGAATCCATAAAAACTCCAATAAATTTGTTTTAAGGATATCCTTCAATTGAATTTATTTTGAAGGTTTTAAAGAATCCATTACCTCTAAAAAGTTGGTGGCGAATGTTTCCACTTGTACTTTAGGTATAGAGAAGCTCACCCTTAAATATCTGTGCCCAAATAATCTGCTGGTGTAGGATCCTTCTCTAACAAAAATTTTTCTATCGAGGAGTAATTCAGAAACATCGGCTGGTTTTATTCCAGTTTCATACATATCTATAGCCAGCATATTACCATCAGATGGATAAACTGGTATAAAAGCTCCTTCTACTTCATCAACCGCGTTTTTGATAATTTTCTGATTTTTCCGGGTGGTGCCAGTAATATGATCCAGCCAGCTACTTTTTGATTTTAATGCTGCCATTGCACCATGCTGAGAAACTACATTTGTTCCTAAATCATTTATAACAATACTTTTTACTGAATCAACTACATCGCAAATCCCTACTATAGCACCTATACGCAGCCCAGCCATCCCAAATATTTTAGAGAAACTGAATACAGTTATAGTATGTTCCGGTGCGTATTTTGCCATCAAATTATGTTTCCGGGCAAAATCCCTGTAAGTGATATCATGCAGTAAATATAAATCATTTTCTCTGGCAATCTCTGCAAATTCTTTTAATTCCTCTTTATTGTAACAGGACCCCAGGGGATTTAGAGGATCTACAAGTGAGACTAACTTGGTTTTCTCATTCATGTATTCTCTAACTAGTTGAGGTGTTAATTTGTAGTTACATTCTGGATTGTATATAGGAACTGAAATTACCCTTTCACCAAATCTAGTTGCAAAGTTATCTATAATAAGGTAACCAGGATCACAGGTTAAGATATTATCTGTAGGATCCATAATATCATTAATACTTAGATAAAGAGATTCAGTACCGCCCGCTGTAACTAAAACATCGAATTCATTACCTAAACCTAAATCTTTTCTAATTAAATCTTTTAACTCAGGAAATCCTTCTGGTGGAGGATATTTAGAGTAATCTCGATTTTCAATGCATCCAATCATGGCGTCCATTATATCTTTGTTTTTATGTAAATGATTGGTGTTTTGACCCATCCAGATCATGTCTTTTTCTTGGTAGATATAATTGAAAAATTCATTTGCTGTTTTAAAACCTTTAGGTAATATTTTTGCAGCTCTTGCATATTTTTTTGGCGAAATCATCATATCACGACCATTAGATCATTATTTAATGCGTGTTTATTATTTTAAGTCCTAATCTAATTTTTTTTATACGATTAGAAGTTACTTAGAATTTTTATAGTGACTAAATTCACTTTATATTATTTTATTTTTTTAAAAGTTAATTAAATTGTTAAAAAATTACAATTCAATTATGATTATAACAGTATTATTTACTCTTATTAATAAATTTAACAGAATCAAATTTAAAATAGTTCCATTTCATGAACCATTAAAAGCTTCAAGAGATACTTGTATCATTTTTCATTACAGTTAACATATTGAAAAATTAGACACAATTCTTTAATCCAGTATCAACTATCATAAATCTTGCTTTTAGTCCTTCTGGACGGTTTCTATGTCTTTTTAAAACAGCAATTCTCTCTCCAATAGTATCCCCTTTTTCCAGTTCAACCATGGTTTTACTCCAATATTTCAATATAGTTCCGCCCACAGGTTCTATTGAGCCGTGTCCATTGTCATCAAAAACAGAGTAAATATGATTCGTAATAATAACTGCCACATTATATTTACGGGCTATCCTAGATAAAAGTGCCATCTGCATTCCTAACTCACGATTAAACTGTTGTGAATTTTTTTCTTTTAAACGATATAGTGCCACTGCAGAATCCAATATAATAACATCAACCTCTTCTTTTTTAGATTCTATGAGGTATTCTATTTTATTTAAAGTTTCATTCTGTTCTTTAAATGTTGTGGGTTCAAATACTATTATTCTACCAGCCAAATTATCAAAATGATTTCCAGCTATCTGTTTAATCCTATCAATAGATATTCCGCCCTCAGTATCAATATAAATAACTTTTTTACCATTTTTAGCAGTTTTTACAGCTAAATTAAGTGTTATATTAGTCTTACCAGACCCCGGTGGGCCATAAAATTGAGTTAAGGTTCCTTTCTCAACACCACCCCCCATAATATGATCAATTGAACATCCTACAGGTATCTTGGCGTTTTTTTTCATATTTGATAATACATTCAAATTTATTCCTCATTTAATCTTTAGATTTTTTATAATAAATAATATTTACACTAAAAAAAAGTTACATTTCAATTTCCTTTTAGGGGCATTAGCACATTAAAAGAAATTAGACTAAAAAATTTTTCTCATTAACTCTAATAATAATTTAGTGGGATGATTAATAAATGAAACTGTAAATACTCTAAATAATATAAAAAGGTAAATCAGATCCCTTTCGCAAAATTTTTGGTTTGGAACCAGTTAGATCAATCACTGTCGAAGGTTGGGCTTTTCTTATCGGACCTGCATCAATAACCACATCAACTGCTTCCCCTAATTCCCTTAAAATATCATCAACAGATTCTAATACCTTTCCTCCAGATAAATTTGCACTGGTGGTAGTTATGGGAAATTCTCTTGATAATTCCATGCACAGAGGACTATTTGGAATCCTAACACCTATTTTTTTACTGCCTGCCGTTAAAATATCGGGTACGTGATCTTTCCTGTCTAAAATCACGGTAAATGGACCGGGCAATATTTTTTCAATAAATCTCTTTGAACTTAAATCCAGAAAAGCTATTTTATCAATTTCATCAACACTGGAAACACATACTGAAATTGGTTTACCATATTCTCTCTTTTTGATTGAATAAACCCTTCTTACTGCATCCTCATTGAAAATATTAGCGCCTATCCCATAAACCGTGTCAGTAGGATATACAATTACTCCTCCATCCCGTAATATTTCAATAAACCTTTTTATCTTATCTTTATCCGGATTTTTAGGGTTAATGCGTGTTAAATTCATATTATCATCTTTAATTAATATTATCTCTAGAATTTTAATCATTGTTTTATCAACATATATATCACTGAAACTTATAACTTACATTATGCTAAACAAATTGCGACCATATGTTAGATCATACCTTGACCCTATTGCACGAAAAATTCCTTTAAATCCAAATATTATTACTATAATTGGTTTAATTATTAGTTTAATAGCTGCTTATATGTTTGCTACTCAAAATTTAATATGGGGAGCATTTTTAATTATTTTAAGTGGATTGATGGATGTAATAGATGGTGCTGTAGCTAGAAATAAATATTCACCTACCAAATTTGGTGGAATTTTGGATTCTACAGCAGATAGGTTTGCTGATGCATTCATTATAATCGGTCTTATCTATGGAGGTTATGTTAACTGGATCTTTGGTATTCTTGCTTTACATGCCTCATTAACCGTAAGTTATGTTAGAGCAAGAGCGGAAGCAGAAGGAATAACATGTGATGTAGGAATAGCAGAACGTGCCGAACGAATTTTTATAATATTAGCTGGTGTAATTCTGACTTTATTCTTAGAAACAAACATAATTGAAATTGCAGTTATCATTGTTATGATATTAGGCTATTTCACAGTTTTACAGAGAGTATATCATTCCTGGATACAGTTAAAAAAAAACAGACTTTAAATTGAAATTAAATATAACCACTTTTTCCATTAACGATATGTCCGTACCTATGTGATAAAATGAATTATGAAGAAAGAATTAAAAAGGATATTGAATTATTTGCAAAAAATTTAAATGAAATTGAAGATATGCAATTCAATACTAAAGAAAAAGAGATTATTGAAAGAGCAATAAATTATAACACAGACACCAAATATTATCTTGAAAAAAAAGATTATTTAACCTCTTTCGGATGTATTACCTATTCTCATGGCTTACTGGATGCAATAAGGATTATGCATGATTTAATATAATTCATTCTAAAAATTATTATGAGAGAAATATCCCTTAGAAAAAATAAATCTGAAAAAATTGAATCTGCCAAATTTGATCTGAGATTTCTTCTAAATCAGGGTTATAAAAAAAAGAGTGCAATTACTTTTGTTGCTAATCGATACTTACTAAATAAAAGTCAGAGAAATTTGCTGGCAAGATCTGTTTTTTCCCTTGAAGTTTCAGAATCCAGAAAGAAAAAGAAGGTAGATCTAGAACAACTAAGAGACCAAACCGTATTAATTGATGGTTATAACGTTCTAATAACCATTGAAACTATCTGTAAAAGAAAATATGAAGACCTTGTTGTAGGTGATGATGATTTCCTGAGAGATTTAAATGCAGTATTTGGAAAATATAAATACGATCCAACTACTGAAAAAGCTTTGAAAAAGATTGTGGATATTTTATCAACGTATAAAACGGGATATGTATATTTCCTCTTTGATAAACAGGTCAGTTTCAGTGGAAAGCTAGCAGCTCTTACCAAGGAACTATTAAACTCAAATAACTTAAAAGGGGAAGCTATTCTTTCAAAAAAAGTGGATTTTGAAATAAAAAAATCATTAAAATCAGTTAATGGTATTGTTGCCACTGGTGATGGGGTTATAATTGATAAGGCAGATAAAGTGATTGATTTACCTTATTATTTAATGAAAAAAGAACTTAAAAAAAATAATAAAAAAGAAGATAATTAATCAATATTTTCAATTAGAAATAAATAAAAAAAGAAGATTAACTGCAAATCAGTCAATATCTTCAAATCTATCTTCTAATTTTTCTAATACGCCAGGCAAGGTTGTGTATTCCATTTCATCTGCTGGTAATCTGTGTGGTTCAAATGGACCGTGCCTTCTCATGTATTCAGCTACTTCTGATGCTTGATCTCTGGAACGGTCAAATGCAGGATCATCAAATAGATCCATTGGTCCAACTAGTTTTGAATCAGCAATTTGGAATCCCAAAGAAATTACCCGAGGCGGGCCGTCAAATCTAATAGGATGAGCATTTTTTTGAGAAACAGGCATTAATGGACCATTATGAGAGCCTCTCATCCATCCGCCGACTAAATGCGGGAATGAAAATGGTTCAACTACTTCTCCTGCTGCCGGGAATCCGGATTGGGCTCTTACAATTGCAACAGGGTCGTCTTTTCCAACATATCTTCCAGCCATTAAATTTAAACGTTCAGTACTTACAGAAGCAGCAATTTCATTATCATCCTTTCTGTAAATATGTTTAATTACATATCGGCTTATAGTACCTAGAAGAGCTAATAAATCATACATTTCGCCAGGACATGATAATTTAACCTTTTTATGTTCCATTACATCGAATACCTCAAATTCATACCCATTATGTAATGAAGGGTCTATTACTAAACCTGCAGTGTTGAAGGGATCTGCAAACATTCTAAACAAAGGCAGATTAAATGCTCCAGGTTCAGTTTTGTCACAGCAGAAGATGATTACAGGATCGCTGGGCCTTTCTTTGAATTCCATTTCAGCCACTCCAGGGCCCATACCTTTTATGTTACCTGAAAAGGTATCTGATAACAGATCTTGACCTGCGCCGTAAAGTTTCAATCCTCTTGCAACTTTGGTTGCTTCCTGGAATGCATTCCAAGCCAACTGATGAACTTCTTCGTTTTCTTCACCATTTCTATGAGTCATGATGAGATCTATATCATCCCCACAGTTGGTCACATGATAGTCTTCCAGAAGTCCTTCCTGCAGAGCATTATTAAGCAGTTCATCACATTTTTTAAGTAAGGCTTCATGAGCCACTACATGTCCGGCTACGCTTCCAACATCTGCTTTAATTACACTAACTGTTGTTTTCATATAAAAACACCTCCAATAAAATTGCAAAAAATTTCAAAGTATTTACAAACAACTTAATATGCAATATTATGGTTCATTCTATATTTAAGTTGAAAAACGAACAAAAACCATTTAAGTTGTCTATTTAAACTTTAACCATGTAAAAAATATGCGGTTATCAGCATATATAAGTTACTATATGATGTTACCCACGTATTTTGTGGTTAAATTTTAGAATATTAAATGCTAAAATCTCTTCCACTTATATTTAAATGAATTATATAGATTAAAAAAGGTTATAATCAAGTATTTCTTTTAAAATATTGTTTCCTTTGAATAATATATCTTTTTTAATTCATCACTCATTTCTACGTCTTCTTCTGCCTTTAATAATTTTTCAATGGTTGAATTTGTTTCTGGATAGCGGGGAACGGCAGAACAACCCCCATCTGGTTTTATTGAAATCTCATAGGTTCCAATATCTTTAGCTATTCTTTCAATTTCCACCTTATCAAAACCAATCAATGGACTTAATATGGGAACTTTGACTGAATTTCGAGTTACAACTAAATTGGGAAGGGTTTGTGAAGCAACTTGGCCTAAACTACTACCATCAACTATTGCCATAGCATTTTCTTCATGAGCAACCATTTCAGCAATTTTGTACATCCCATTTTTGCATAAAACACAAATCATTCTTTCTGGGCCGTTATCAACACAATTTTTGAGAAAATCACCATATTTCACTATATACAACTTAAATTTAACTCCAGAAGAATAACTCCTTAATTTTTCAGCAATTTTTTTAACTTTTTCAGTTGATTCAACAGATGTATAAGGTTCATTGCTAAAATGAAGAGCTATTACTTCACAACCTCTTTTCATCATCAAAAATGTGGCGGCTGGAGAGTCAATTCCACTTGAAAGCAATGAAACAACTTTTCCCTGAGTTCCAACTGGCATTCCACCTAATCCTCGAATTTTTTCATGATAGATGTAGGTTTTATCTTCTCTTACCTCCACAAAAAATTCAAAATCAGGTTCACTTAGATCAACCGGTGCATTTGTTTCAGCAATAACTACTGAACCTGCAAAAGCAGCCATTTCCTGGCTGGTAAAATCATGAACACCTACTCTTTTGCCTCGAACAGCAAATGACATCTCACTTGAAAATAAACCTTCTAAAACCAGTTTTTTCGTATAAACTGTAAGTACTTCATTTATAGAATTAAAATCAGTTCTGGAGGTAATAGCCGGGCTGAAAGATACTATTCCAGGTATTTTTTTCAAGTTTTCTATAGCCAGTTCCAGATTTGTATCGTATAAAAATATTCTTCCCTGATGAATTTCCACTTCACAATCCAATGAGGCTTTAATATTTGAAATAAGCTTTTTCTCAAATCTTCTTCTAACACGTGGACTTTTAATCCCAAGTTCTCCGTACCTTACAATTATTAATTCATGTTCCAGCATTAATTATCCTCATTAACATTTTTGTATCGAAAAATTTCCATTTTCAATGATTTTTTTAAGTTTTAATGTGATTTCTCGAGCTCTTTTAATATCAGATTGGCGACACGTTATCTGGGTTTCAATTATCTCAGCATCAATCTGGAATTTAACACTACCAGTATTCATGGTAAAGGCACCGTGCGGACATGAATAGGCACACATGCCACAGCCAAAGCATCTTTTCTTGTTAAGATAATCTTTATAAGCCATGGTAGGGCACCTTTCTTTAACCAAACAAACATCACAGTCTTGACATGTTTTTGAATGGTATGAGGGCCTCTCATCAACGTTATTCCACATAGCCCCATAATTCGTTTCCACTAAAACATTATGTCTGCCCTTAATATCAGCTATAGGTAACTTTATATCCTCATTTAATATGTAAGTGTTTTCCATGATTTTTTGGTTTAAAATAGGGATGGCTACCCCTAAACTGTTAAAAATCTCTGGGCCCGCTGCAGTTTTGAATCCTCCGATAAAATGGGGATCCATTTCATGCATATCTGCTGCCACCATCATGTTCGGTTTTTCTGGTGTACTTCGGGTTCCCTCACCGATCATTATCCCTCTGGAACCGTTTAAGAGAATGTTAGTTCCCATGCATAAAGTTTCCATGCCTGGATCGTTTTGGATTGGATTTAACTCTCCGCATCCAGAAAAAGAAATGCCCTTAAATGGACCTTCCATTTCAATGGCATTGAAAATTGACGAAACAGGTTTACTGTCTGGATTGACAAATGCTGTATAATTTTTGAAAGCCATTCTTGTCCCAATAATTTTTGCAGTACTTAGCTTGGATATATTAGTAGTTGTTTCAAATGATTTACCTTCAATAGATTCAACTTCTACATGTATATCTTTTCCAGAAATTATATCTTTAAAAAGGAATCCTCCCCCATATTCAGAGTCATAAATACTGTGGGCTGTCCCATAGACCATCAAATCGACTGTTCCTAAGAGTTCGTTTGGACAAGGTCCTGGATATCCCGGTACACCGTTTAATAATATTTTATTTGCTTTTTTGAATTCCCCTGGTTCAGATACTTTCACGTGGAATATGGCAGCTGTTCCAGACATTATACCACAAGTTCCAGTTGTTACCACATCTACGTCTTCGGCTTTGGGGTTTTCTCCATCACGCACCAGCTGACTTACTTCCTCTGCAGTTATTACTGTGGCATCTCCAGCGGATATCTTGTGGTTAATCTCTTCAATGCTTCGAATATTCAAAATATGCCTCCAAAACATTATTTTTTTAATTTATAAACTTATTTTTATATAAATATGGTTTAAGATTAATAAAAATACTTCTATAAAAAGTGGTTGAAAAAATTAGATAATTTCTAAAAAAAGAGGATAATTTCAGTATCATTTATTTGTTAAATTATCCTGATTAGTCCTGATGAAAGAATAATGGCTTTTAATAACTCTTTAAAAATTCAATAGCCTTTTCAAGAGCTTTTTGCATTTTTTCAGTTTTAGGACCTGCTCCCTGGGCAAGTGTTGGTCTTCCTCCCCCACCTCCGCCAAGTATCTTGGCTGAATCCTTGATAATATCATTTATTTTAATTTCTTCATCAATAGCTTTTTTAGATGAGGCCCCTACAATTTTACCTTCGAGATTTCCCAGAACCACCACATCAATTTTCTGTGTTTTTTCTGTTAGATCAATGGCTATTCTCTGCAGTTCTCCCATATCTGCATCAATTATTTCAGTTAAAACATTTAAATCCCTGATTTTAACTGATTTGTCTCCAAGTCCTTCTATTTTGAGGTGTGCTATTTCATCTTTTAATTTTTTTATCTCATTTTTAAATGATTTCCATTCAGTAAAGAATCGATCACATGTTTTTGGAAGTTGTGTTGGTTCAACCTTGAAAATAGCAGAACTTTCTCTTAGGATGTCCTCATTTTTTTGCATGGATTCAACTGCTGCTTCTCCTGCAGAAAAATCAATCCGTTCTACACCATCTTGTATTCTTTCAGTTCGATTTATTTTAATTAAACCTATATCACCAGTTTCTGAAACGTGTGTACCGGCACATGCCTGTACATCCACACCCTCAATTTCTACCACCCTGATATCAGAACCTGGGACTACTCCTCCCTGATAAAGAATAAAACCGTAATTTTTCTCTGCTTCTGTCCTATCCATCCATGTGGCAGATACATAGTTATTAGCCATTACATATTTATTGGCTAAAAGTTCAATCTCCTGTATTTCATGGTTTTTTATCCTTTTATAATGGGAAAGGTCAATTCTTGATCTTTTAACACCTTTTTGTGCTCCTGCCTGCCATATATGATCGCCCAGTACTTTTCTAGCAGCGGCAACGATTAGGTGCGTGGCTGTGTGATTTCTGGCCAGTGATATGCGTCTTTCCCAATTAATAGAACCTTTTACTGAATCACCCATAAAAGATTTCAATTTAGAGATATCTGATTCATCAACTCGGTGTAAAACAATTTTATCCTTTTTTTCAGCGTGTAATACCAGTATTTTTTCATTATTAAACTTTAAAAATCCAATATCTGATGGTTGTCCTCCACCCTCTGGATAAAATAGAGTTCTATCTAATATTACATTGTTCTCATAAAATCCTATTAACTCTGCAGTGAATTCTGTTTCATGGGGTGTGCTGTAAAATAAGAGATTGGTTTCAGGGAAATCCAGTTCTATATCTTCTTTAACTTCTTCCTGTTCTTCAGAATGCTGGTTGGCAACTAGTGTGTAAAAATTATCTGGAACATTAAGCTGGAATTTTTCTTCCTGTGAAATTTCTAAGGCAGTTTCTGGAGGGATTCCATGGGAATCATAAAGTTTTATTAACATCTCCAGAGGCATTTCATCCATATTATCTTTTTTAAGATAGTTTATGGACTTTTTAACCATACGTTTGCCTTTAGATATGGTTTTTAGATATCTTTTATCCTCTAATTCGATGATATTGTGTATGTGATCCTGATGATGTTTGATTGCTGGATAAGTTTGAGATAGAAAATCAAGTTGAATCTTCATTATATCTGACAGAGATCTTGAAAGATTCAAATCTTTTATAAAACGGATGGAACGTCTAAGAACCAGTCTTGCTAGATACCCCTCTTTAACATTGGAAGGTATGACTCCATCTGCCAGCATGAACGCTAAACATCGGGTATGATCAGCAATTACGTAAATTGCTTCCATTGGTTTAGTGGATTTTTCAAGATCACTTAATGATAATCCCAGTCTTTCTGCTACCCTCATCCGAAGGGTTCTAAGGTCAGCAAAAGTTTCTATATCCATCATTCCTGCTACACGAGCATTTTCAGCTAATATGTGTTCATCAACTTCAACATTAGCTAAATCCTTTAGCTGATCTATAACTGGTCCAAATGATGCATCATAAGCAGTTGGTGTTCCCTGGGAGATCCAGGCGAATCTCTCTAAACCGTAACCTGTATCAACAATTTTAAGTGGGATTTCTTTATATTCGTTGTTGGGAAGTGTTTTGTATTTAATGAAAACTAGTGTGGCCAGTTCAACTCCTCTTACACATACTTCATAACAGGGCCCGGCATTTCCTCCACCTTCCCACCATGACTCTATAAAGGTTATCTCAGACGGATCTATTCCCACATGTTTTATAAAGTCGTGGCAATATTTTATAGTTTCGTCTTCCCAGTAAATATTGTTATCTTTAGAATTAAATGCGTGATGTCCCCCCATGGTAAAACATGTCATGTGTCTACCGGTTCGACCCACATTATCAACATCATTGAGTCTTATGGAAGGTTGTGCTACTACTAAGGGGTTTGCAGGAGGTTCTACCATGCCTGATGTTACCCATGGTTGAAAGTTATATATTGATGCCCCTACTAAAAAGACGTCGTCTCTCCACCTTTTTGCAAGAACTGGATATCTTTCTATGGGTGTGTGGGAATTTTTTTTGAAAAAATCAATAAAAGTTTTCTGAATACGTGTGAGATCGTATTTATTCTGGGTTGCAGGATTTCCTATGAATTCATACTTATCACAGGGAGCGTCTCCACATGTATTTCTATCTTCAATAGACCAAAATTCGTTTCCACATGTTACACAAGTTTTTTTTTTAAATCCTAATTCTTCAAGTTGGTGAGACATGTTAATCATTAAAATATTTGTTATTAATATTAGTTTGCAATTTAGTAATTATAATTTGCTTATAATTAATATAAATTGTTGAAATATATAAAAAAATAAATAAAAAATTAATAAAAGTCATATATGCCGAATATTAGCATAATACGACTTATAAGTGAAGAATTTAACCGAATAGAGCTCCAAGCCCTGCTGCAGCTTCTTCTTCTTTTTCTTCTTCAGATTCTTCTTCTTCCTCTTCTTCAGGTTTTTCTTCAGCTGCTGGAGCTGCGGCTGCTGCTGCAGGTGCAGCTGCTGCTACAGCTGTTTTTTCCATAGCTTCTTCTATATCCACTTCTTCTAGTGCTGCAATTAGTGCTTTTATTCTTGCGTCATCAGCTTCAGAACCTGCTGCTTCAAGGACCTTTTTAACGTTTTCTTCATTTATTTCTTGACCGGTTGTGTGCAATAACATTGCTGTGTATATATATTCCATATGATCACCTCAAATTTCTTCATCAATTTAAATGCTTTTATATACAATTTATTGACAATTATGCCAATTTTACGATTTAATTATCTAATTTAATTATTAATATTATCCAAACAGAGCTCCAAGCCCTGCTGCTGCATCTTCTTCTTTATCTTCTTCTTCGTCTTCTTCGTCTTCAGGTTTTTCTTCTTCTTTTTCTTCTACAACTTCAACCTTCTTAGCACTTGATTTTAATTTTTGTAAAAGTTCATCATCAACTGCAGATTCATCTACACCTGAAATTTCTGATGCCAATGCTAACATCTGTGAATAAGCCTTGGACAGCAAAGTATCCGAAGTTTTGGATGTTAATATTGATGCATTTATTGCCAGATTCATAGATTTGGCAGCTGCATTTTGTATAATAATTGGCATGGATTCTTTGGTGTAAATTAATGCATTTACTGATAGATTTAATGCTTGAGAGAAGGCTGTTTGAATATCGGAAAGAGTTTTTTCTTCGTCAATGGTTAACAAATCTGAAGTATATACTGTTTGATTTTCATAAGCAGCTACTAAGTCAATTCCAACTTCCATAGGGAAAATTTCAAGTCTTGCAAGAATACTCGCTACTTTTGCTGGAATTTGTTCTCCCTCTTCAACAATAGTTTTATCTTTAGTTATAACAATTTTACCCTTATCAATTTTGGCAGGGATGCCTATTTGTTGAAGTTCACCAAGTATAGGTCCTGGTTTAAATGCAGTATCACCCTTAGGCACTACAATATCAGATGGAGCTATGCTTCCTGCTCTGGCAGGTGCTGGAGTTTTACTAGCCTCTAAAATTTTGTAGAGTTTGAAAGGATTCATGCTAGTAAATACCATTGCTGGTTGTCCTTCCATGTGATCCTTTAGGTCATTAATATTGGACTTATCTTTATCAGATTCCTCTAAAGCCAAGCTCATTAATGTCTTACGGGACATTTTGATGGTTGCATTACCTTTTAAGTTTTGTCGCATTTTTTGAAGTTGGGGAGCAGGAATATCTGCTAAATTAGCCATACCTATAACTTCGTAATTATTTATTAACTCTTTAAGGTTTTTGACTTCTTCTTTCTTCCAACTAGCTACATGAGGCATTAGATCACCTTCACTACTGGACCCATGGTTGTTTTTACATACATGGATTTTATTTGATTTCTTCCTTTCTCCAGTTTCTGGTCTAATATACCAAGCACAGCTTCTACATTCTCGGCAATCATCTCATCGTCCATATCTTGAGTACCAACAATTGCTTGAATAAGAGGTTGATCTTTTATTCTCACTTTAATAGTGTTTTTAAGTCTTCCAATTATTGGATCTGGTTTTATGGTGGCCGGTACTGGTTTTGGCATTTTCTTTCTAGGTCCTAGAACCGGTCCTAAAAATCTACCTACCAGCGGCATCATATCGGCTTGGGCAACAAAAAAGTTGTAACTATTAGCCATCTTCTTTGCTTCTTTTCTATTTTTTCCCAGATCTTCTAATTCTGCTTTACTTATTATAAGATCTGCGCCGGCACTTTCAGCCTGGACAGCCAAGTCCCCATCTGCTATAAAAGCAATTTTGACGTCTTTTCCACGTCCATTTGGTAGAGAAACTTCTTCGTCAATACGATTTTCTGGTTTTTTGACGTCTAAGTCCTTGATGTTTATTACCACATCTACAGACTGTGTGAAGTTTCTCGGCTTGGCTTGTTCCTTGGCCTTCTTCACCGCTTCCATTATCTCTTGTTTCATTAAAATTCCTCCATGAACTTTTAAATAAAAAGTTCATCATAAATTTGATAAAGAATTTAAAGGTTATAAAGGCGTTTAGCCTTGTAATATATCGTCGTATACGCCTTCATCAATTTCAGTTTGCACTTCTCTTGGATCCTTTCCATTAACAGTTATGCCCATGCTTACACAGGTACCTATTATTTCCTTGGCAGCATGTTTATAATCATTTGCCAGTAACGAGTCAAATTTCATTCTAGAAATTTTGAGTGCTTGTTCAACGGAAAGATCAGCTACTTTATCTAGTCCAGGATCTTGTGAACCTTTTTCGATTTTTAGCTCATCCATTATAAGTGCAGTGGTTGGTGGGGTACCTACTTCTACTTCAAATTCTTTGGTACCAGTGTCAACTATAATTTTAACTGGAACTTTCATTCCTCCAAAATCCCCAGTTTTTGTGTTTATAGCTTCAACGACTTGCATCATATTGATTCCTAACGGACCAATTGCAGGACCTAATGGTGGACCTGGTGTGGCTTTTCCACCTTCTACTAGAATCTCTACTGTCTCTTTAGCCATTAGTCAGCCTCCTTTTGTATTATTCTAATTTGATCACCTTTAACGGTAACAGGAATTGGAACAGCAGCTTCAATTAGTTCTAAAACTACTTCCTCACGGGATTCATCAATTCTTACTACTTTTGCTTTTTCTCCTTTAAATGGACCAGAAATAAGTTCTACAATACTTCCTTTTTGTATAGAAGCAAGTATAGGTTCTGGTTTCAAAAAGGTTTTTATTTCCTCAAAGGTTATCATGCCCTCAACAGCCCCCCTAATATTCGGGACCTTTAAGGCAGGGTTTTGCATGTCTAATTTTGAGGAAGATTCAACTAAAATGTATCCTCTGAGGGTTTCTGGAACTAAAATAGAATTTACTTCAATTCCACTGTTTTTAACATTTCTTGCAACCATTCTTGCAACATTTTTCTCTTGCCCTACAAGAGTTCTTATTGCATATATTAAGTTATCACTATCTTCCATTAACCACACGACCTTATAAAATTTCATAGGTTTTTGGGTTTTACTTGAAAAAATTACTAACAATTTAAGTCATATTATTAAATTACAATAAAACTTTAATTAAGTATAAATTTCAATTAAAAACGTTTATTTTGTGAAATTAAGCTAATTAAAATCATTAAATAAATTTTCACATATATTTGAAGTTCATTGTTATTACGCCCCTAATAATTGGGCACCTAAATTTATTATAAAACCTATAACACCTATAATAATTATTCCAATGCCAGTAACTTTGGCTACATTAATAAATTCTTCTCTATCTGGTTTCTTAGATACATGTAGAACTCTTCTACATTCTTTAATAAAATTGATAATAGATGCTTTTAAATTGCCTAAATTCATGAAAATCCCTACTTTGATAATAGTAAAAATAAGGAATAAAAAAATCTACTTTTTAGATTGTATTAGTTTGTTATCACTAGGGATTTATAAACCTTTTCATTTGGCAACATAGATAGTGATAACTAAGCTTAAAAAAAGTACCATTTGTGGCACTACTTATTAACCAAAGTATCTTAATCGACAAAAGAATGATTGTTCAGAATATTTACTTTTTAAACAAAAATTTAAAGATTTTTGATTAAAAAACACCATCTATAAATTCTTCTAATGAAGATTCGTCTGCGGATTCTTTTTCTCTTTCAGCTATATATTCGCGTTCAGCAGGTGTACCGAATATATGCGGAGATCTAACTCCTGCAACGACAATGGTGGTTCTGATAACATTCTGAAGATCTTCTTGTATTTGAGCTCCCCAAATTATATTGGAGTCAGGATCAAGTTCATCGGCTACTATTTGAACAATCTTTTCAGCTTCATGCAGTGTCAGGTCAGAACTTCCAGATATATTTATCAATGCACCTTTAGCATTGGAAATATCCAGATCTAGTAATGGACTGTTTAAAGCTTCGTGCACAGATTCTATTGCGCGATCTCCGGATTCGGATTCGCCCATTCCAATCATTGCCATCCCAGAGCCTTTCATAATACTTCTTATGTCCGCAAAGTCCAAACTGACAAGACCGGGTTTAGTTATAAGCTCAGTTATTCCCTTAACCGCTCTTCCCAGAAGTTCGTCTGCTACCATGAAGGCTTTGTTTAATGGCAGATTTGGAGCAACTTCAAGTAACTTGTCGTTAGGTATAACTATTACTGTGTCCGCTGCACTTTGAAGTTTTTCAAGACCTCTTTCGGCATTTTCTCTTCTTTTAAGTCCTTCTGCACTGAAAGGCATAGTTGCAACCGCTATAGTCAATGCACCTGCTTTTTTAGCCAGTTTTGAAATAACTGGAGCAGAACCTGTTCCAGTTCCACCACCTAATCCACAGGTGACAAAAACCATGTCAGCCCCATCTAATTTAGATCTTATTTCATCTTCACTTTCTTCTGCACTTTCTTCGCCTACTTCCGGCACGCCTCCAGCACCGAGGCCGCCGCATGTTTTTTTACCGATCAATAACTTCCCGTTCGAATTTGAATAAAAGAGATCTTGTGCATCAGTGTTTATGGCTACTGTGTTTGCTCCTTCTATTCCAATGTCGGTAAGCCTCGAAACAGTGTTGTTTCCAGCTCCTCCGGCACCTACTACAAATATCTTTGCTCTACTTCTATCTATGATCTCTCTAAGGTCTTCGTCGATTTCCGTGTCATTATGTTTGGGATGTGATCTATCCGTTCTGTTTTCAGATTCTTTTATGGCATCGTTTATGAATTTCAATTACTACCCCCACATCAATCTATGGAATGTGTTATTGTACTAACTTATATTTAAAAGCAACGGTTGTTATATGACAATTCTTTATCATTGCCACAAATTTTTATCCTTATGCATATAAAATTGTGATTTTTGTTAACCATTGGAAGTTGAAATATGATCACCTTCAGTTGAAAAAAATATCTCACAAAAGTTTTGTAAATGGTCTAAGGTCTGGGCATTGCAATTATTTCATGAATCCTTATATCAAAAACGTTAGTCATGTGAGCTGGTGTCAAAATTATGGCTGCATCGGCCCCTTTACCAGTTCCACCAATTGCAATAATCTCAGAATCCATTGGAATTAATCCTGCGTCTGCTGCCATAATACTAATCTCTACACCAACCTTGACTCCTTGAGAAAACATTCTAAGGGTTGCGGCTATTATTTCTACGGGCGTTATGCCCCCAAACTTGTTTGATATTCCTCTACCAACACCACTCAAAGCATGAGACCCAGTGTAACTTATTATTCCTTTTTCTTTAAGTTTTTTTTCAACTTCTGAGTCTAATTCCAGTTCACCTTTCTTTTTGAATCCGGCATGATGAGTAATGCTCACTATATCTACATCATCAATTTTTTCAGCCAGTTTCATAGCAGTTTCCCCAGAAACGGAAGCAACAACTATCTTATCTATTCCTAACTCTTCTTTTCGAATTTTAACTAAATCTAACAATTTATCTGTATTTTCTTTACCGGGATTTTCAAAATAATAAATGGATTTTTTCATTCAAAACACCTGCCCGCTTTATATCAATTTTAAGAGGACTATTGGAAGGATAAATTTTCCAATAAGTTATGTTTAGCTATTATTTATAGTAACATTTATCTAATTAAGATGTGTATTATTAACAATATTAATTCACTTTTAAAAAGTTTTGAATATAAGATTAAAAAGCATGAGAAAAACTTTAGAAATAATTTAAATGGATATCATAACAACGATATATTCTTAACTGATTCTGTTAAAAAATTAAATCCAAAATTCAAAATAGTGCTGATAATACTTTTAAATGCTTCAACTGCAAAAAAATTCCGGTAAGTAAATATTGTATTAAAGTAAATAATATTATTCCATATTTTTCTATACTATTAATATTATAATAAATGACAAAAATATAAAAGGAAATAATGATCACATAGGTGATGAAATGAAAGCTTTTAATTTTCTTACACCAGAACGTGTGAAAAAACCCCGCACAAATGGAACTACAATGATGTTAGATAAGGGTATGGGGTTGAATACAGCAGAAGATCTTATGGAGATTTCTGGTGAATACGTTGACTTTGCAAAATTTGGATGGGGAACTATAACCATCCACGACAGAGAAATTATTAAAAATAAAGTTGAAATGTACCTTGGCCATGATATTAAACCATACCCTGGTGGAACTTTATTTGAACTGGCTTATATTAACAATAAAGTTGAAGAATATTTACAAGAAGCTGACAAACTTGGATTTGATACTTTAGAAATATCAGATGGTTCTACAGAAATACCACTAGATGAAAGGAGAAATATTATTAGCAATATAAAAGAACAAGGCTTTTTCGTTATAAGTGAAGTTGGTAAAAAGAATCCTGAAGAAGATCACAAAATAGACACCCTTGAGAGAACCCGGCTGATAAATTTTGATCTGGAATCCGGTGCAGATAAAGTATTAATTGAAGCCCGTGAAAGTGGTAAAGGTATCGGAATATTCGATGATGATGGAAATGTTAAAGAGGATGAAGTGGATTTATTAATTAAAAATTTAGATGTTAAGAATATTATATGGGAAGCTCCCCAAAAAAATCAACAAGTATATTTCATCTTGAAATTTGGAGGGAATGTGAATCTTGGTAACATTCCCCCAGAAGAAATTACTGCCCTTGAAACCATGCGCCGTGGTTTAAGAGGGGATACTTTAGGAAAGGTGGATCTTTAATGATAAATAAAATAACTATTATCGGTGGCTATGATAAGCAAGGCAACAAAGAGCCTGTAGATGATATCACAATCCGTAGAGGAGAAATTTTCGGAGTTGTAGGTCCTACCGGCAGTGGTAAAAGTTCTTTGATCGGAGATATTGAACAGTTAGCACAGTGCGATACATTCTCTAAAAGAAAAATCTTAGTAAATGATGAAGAACCCAGCTACGAAGATAGAACTAATCCCCGAAAGAAGATGGTTGCCCAACTATCACAGAACATGAATTTTTTAGCAGATATGTCAGTAGGGGACTTTTTAAACCTCCATGCTAAGTGTAGAGGAGCCAGTGACAAGTGTGTTAACTCAGTTATCAATCTGGCCAATACACTGACTGGTGAACCAATAAAAAAAGAACACGAACTTACAATTTTAAGTGGGGGACAATCCAGAGCTTTAATGGTGGCAGATGTTGCCATTATCAGTGATTCGCCCATTGTACTTATTGACGAAATTGAAAATGCTGGAATAAGGAAACACGACGCATTAAAAGTTCTCTCAGGACATGGAAAAATAGTTATGGTGGTAACCCACGACCCTGTCCTTGCACTCATGACAGATAAAAGAATAGTCATGAAAAGTGGAGGTATGCAGAAGGTGGTAAGCACCACACCCCATGAAAAGAAAATATCCAAACAACTTAACAAGATAGACGAGTTAATGTTGAGTTTAAGAGAAAAGGTAAGAAATGGGGAATTAGTGGAGGATATAAAGTTAAATCTAGAATGTTAATTTTCACCATCCTCTTTTAATTTACGTATACAATTAATAAATTTAAATAATTTATTTTACTAATTCTAATTATTCAAAGTAGTAACAAAATATCTAAACTTTTTAGAAACATAATAAGAAAATAATAAGAAAAATATTGGAACAAGTGGAATCATGAGAATGGTAATTGTTGCTGGAACTCCCGGTTCTGGTAAAACAGCGGTTTTAATACACGCTTTAAAAAGCCTTAAAGTTATGGATTTGAAATCATCAGTGGTTAAGATTGACTGTTTATATACTGATGATGATCAAAAATTTGCTAAAATAGGTGTTCCCACTAAAATAGGTCTTTCCATGGATATGTGTCCTGATCACTATGCCATATATAATATAGAGGACATGATTAGTTGGGCTGAGGAAAATAAATCTGATTTTTTAGTAGTTGAAACAGCAGGACTATGTCATCGTTGCGCACCCTACACCATGAACTGTTTAGGTGTATGTGTAATAGATGCAACAAGCGGCCCTAACACCCCCCTTAAAGTAGGGCCATTCCTTAGTACAGCCGATATAGCGGTTATCACCAAAGGAGACATGATATCTCAAGCAGAAAGGGAAATCTTCCGAGAAAGAGTCTACGAAGTAAATCCTAATTGTAAAATCATTGAAGCTAATGGTTTAAGTGGTCAGGGATGTATGGAACTGGCTGAAGAAATGACTAAGTCAAAAGAAGTATCCCTTGATGATGAAGAATTAAGGCATTCTGCCCCTCTTGCTGTTTGTACACTCTGTGTCGGCGAAACCAAAGTGAACAAAAAATATCACCGAGGAATATTAAGAAGAATAGATGGTTTTCAGGGCTATGAAGGCGAATAAGAGGTAATAACTGATGAAAGATAAATCCAAAAATGTTGATCATAAAGAAACCATCATAAAATTACTACCTGGCTACAACTGTGGAATATGCGGTTATGCACGTTGTGACGAATTTGCCAGTGCACTTTTAAAGAAACGTACATCAGTTGAATCATGCCACTTCATGTTTCAGGAAATATTTAATGATAATCTGAAACAATTAGAAAAATTATTAAAAAAAGAAAACATCATTCCAGAAGATGAAAAGATTGTGGGAGTTTTAGATGGCTATGAAGCCGATTTCATCTTAGAACCCCTTCCTGAAGAACATTCCTGTAGGGAAATTTTATACCCCTTTACCAGGGAAGAGTTAAAAAAAGGAGATATAATACGATATCGACCTTTAGGATGCCCAATCACACATTTTGCAGAGATACTTGATGAAAATCACGGATTAATCACTGTACATATTGTAGGACCTTGTCACCGTTTAGATAATGAAAATTTTGAATTTCAAGACGTAGGGGTGTGTATGGTGGGAGGATTTGAAGGGATTATAGAAGGAAAAGTCCCAGCAGTGGGAGAAACTGTCCGATTCCTTCCTAAACACTGTATGATGCAAAAGGTTCATTCTGGAGTAGTAGTACAAATTGAAGGAAAAAAGATTATTATCGAGGGAATAGACCTAAAGGTATGGGCACCCCCAATTAAAGGATGAAGTACTCTTCTGCATATAGACCCTGATTAAAATTTTTATATTTAAAATTTTTTCTAAAGATTATGCCAATTGAAAAAATGGATAATTCTCAATATACAATAATTCCTGTTAAAACAGGTTACATAAAACCAAATGAACCTTTTGACGTGATTATTGAGAAATGCCTAAATTTAGTTGAAGAAGGAGATTTTCTGGTAATATCTGAGACTCCCATTGCCATCTCCCAAGGCAGAATAGTAGACGAATCAAAATTTGAACCATCTTTTAAAGCTTATCTATTGGCAGATCTATGGTCAAAATATGTGTGGGGCTACTTTTTAGGACCATTACTTGGAATTAAAAAGAGAACCATTAATAATTTAAGAAAATTACCCAAAGCAGCACGATATCATAAACAAGTTGTTCTTGAGTATTATGGATTAAAACATGCTCTTAAACCTGCTTCAGAAGCAGGTATCGATCTTAGCAATGCCCCTGGAAGTTACGTTTCACTTTTACCCTGTGATCCTCAAGGTGTTGTAGAAAAAATAGCCAGAACAATTGAAAATAGGACCAGCAAAAAAGTTATTTCCATGATAATTGACACTGACGCCACTTATGAATTAAAAGGGATGAAATTCACATCACTGCCCTTAGCTGTCCCCGGCATTAAATGTGACATGGGCGTGTACGGATATTTGCTGGGAAGAATTGGAAAAATAGTAGGCCCTACAGTTTTAGCAGTTTCAACAACAATAAAAACAGATGCAGCTTTAGAAATTGGAAAAATTGTTGAAGATTATCAAAAAGAAAACAAAAATAGTATGGAAACTGTATACGATATGAAAGATACTTTTAAGAAAGATGTTGATGAAATAACCATTGAAATGTTGGATTCAATTCAACATACGCCTGCAGTCATTGTTAGGAAGCTTTAAAAACCCGTCTAAGATGTTTTCATTTTATTAATATTACTTTTAAAAAAATATAAATAACATAAAGTTAATAACAAAGATTACATAAATATAGTGAAAGTTTTCCCATACATATTAAATTTGATATTTTTTGTGGATAAAATAGGGTTATAATCAAAAAAAGACTGAAATAGATACGACTATTGCAAAAAACTATTCAGTTATAGTCATTAAATCCTGAGATAATATCCATCAGATAAATTCAAATAACATTGTTATATCTCTTTATTACAATTTTATTGCTAATAGTGTTACAATGTTATCAAAAGGAGGAAGTGACATGCTTAAAGATCCTTTAGTTCTCGAACTGCTCAATGAAATCATTCAGGAAGAAGATGAAGGCAGTATCTCTGTTGTGGAGTGCTTGGTAGATGGTAAGGTTACCGACGAAGAAATAGCCGAAGAAACTGAATTAAGATTAAATATTGTTAGAAGAATTTTATACAAATTATATGATGCTGGAATTGCCAGTTATAAACGAAGTAAAGATCCAGAAACACAGTGGTATACTTATAGCTGGAAATTCGAACAGGACAAAATCATTGACATGATCAAAAGTAAACATGAAGAAGTTCTCAAAGAACTTAGAGAATGTTTAAAATACGAAGAAAACAACATATTCTTTGAATGTAAAACTAATAACTGTCGGTGCAGCTTTGAAGAAGCTTCAGAAAATAATTTCGTATGCCCCGAATGCGGAAACGAACTGGAATATAAAGACAATTCTGTATTCATTAATAAATTAAAAGAAGAGATTAATTTTTATGAAAGTGATAACCTTTCAATTAGCTTTGAAGGTTCAAGTCAAAATTCTAAATAAATTTTAAGAGTTTAAGACTCCAAATTTATTTAAATCCCATATTAAACTACTAATTTTTGAAAATAACTTTTTTTAGGAGAAATTGTTTGAGTCTGGAACTTTTAAGACAGTTTAATTGTTCTCTACCAGTTATTGAACATAGCAAAGCCGTGGCTTGGAAAGCCTTGGAAATTTCGAAAAAATTTCCGGTTGATACTGTTTTAGTGAAAAATGGTGCGCTTCTACATGATATAGGTCGTGGAAAAACTCATGGCATTGAACATGCTATAATGGGTGCTGAAATTTTGAAAGATTTGGGATTTTCCACAGAAATAGTAAATATTGTGGAAAGACATATAGGGGCAGGCATACCTTTGAAAGAAGCTGAAAGTCTGGGTTTACCCCCAAAAGATTATCTACCTGAAACACTGGAAGAAAAAATTGTGGCCCATGCAGACAACCTTATAAATGGTGTAGATGAGGTTCATATCGATTTTGTAATTGATAAATGGAGAACCAACATGGGAAATAGTCATCCCTCTATTGGAAGATTGATTGATTTGCACCGAGCAATAATTGATAAGAATTATCAAGTTCAATAACTATTAACTTCGTTTTATATAATTAATAAAAAAATTAAATTATACAAATCTTTTTTACTTTTACTGGTAATTTACTATCTTTACAATATTCAAATACATGTCCACAATTATCACATTTGATTATGCCCATATCTCCTTGTGGTATATGTTGAATGTAAAAGGCATCTGCATTTGATCTAGAATTTCTTCTTCGGGATATTTTTTTATCTTTACATCCGCATTCCGGACAATTTTGGTTTAGATATTCAGCCTTCATTAAATCCCCCATGGTTTTTAATTTATAATAATTATTCGTATAACTACGAATATAATTATGTGCATTACAATATTTAAATGTTTCTCATATTGATCACAAAATTTTACTAAAAATGTTAGATCTACATTTTGTTAAATGGACAAAATATTCACAGACAACTATACAATTTATTCAGAGTTAAAAAGCCACCGCCAAGTTAAAAAACACAAAAATAGACATTCAGTCCATTTTTAAAATGGTTTCAAATGTATTTCAAAGAAAAACCCAAATAAACAGATCAGATTCCTCCAATTCAATTACAACAATCATATCCAGCTAAAAAAAGCACTGCTCACCCTATTACAAATATGAATACATTTCAAATTTTCTTTCTTTATTTCAAAATTAATTTCCTAAGGAAATTCAAAAATTTGATATTACATTTTAACCAATATTAATATGGGGTTAAAAATGACAAAAGTAGAATTTAATATGGAAAATCTTAAAAAATGTGTCTGCCGCGACTGTCCAGTTCAAGAAAACAGCGCATGTGCCGGTGCCAAAAAGAAGATGCTACAGGAAAAAATGGAAGAAATGATGGAAAAGGGAATGATGCCTGATCCAGAAGCTGTTCCTGGAGTTTACTGCGCTGCCGGACCCGCCATATGCAGCGATTTGAACTTTGAAAAGATGTGTATGTGTGCAACTTGTCCAGTATGGCAAGAACAAGATCTTGCTGATGGTATGCCCATGGGATACTATTGTAGAGATGGACCAGCCCAATAAAAAGTCCACTGGACCATTAAAACCAATTTATTTTTAAAAAATCTGTTAGATTATAGAATATTAAATATATTGGTGGTCTTTTCATGGCAAAATATAGGTGCACTGTCTGTAATTACGTGTTTAACGAAGAATTAGAAGGATTTGATTTTTCCAATTTACCAGCGGACTGGAGATGTCCCGTTTGCAATTCTCCAAAAAGTGTGTTTGTTTTAATGGATGAAGGAGAAAAAGTAAAAATCGAAGGTTCAACTGTTTCTGATGTTATGGTCCAACAAATGGCAGAGTGGGGAGTCAAGTACATTTTTGGTATTCCTGGAACATCTTCTCTGGGAGTAAGTGATGCAATCCGTAAAAATGATTCTATAAAATACATCCAAGTAAGGCATGAACAAACTGCCGCTTTCATGGCATCTGCTTATGGAAAACTCACTGGAAACATTGCTGCATGTTTAACGGTGGCAGGTCCTGGTGCAACTAATCTTGCAACTGGACTTTATGATGCAAAACTGGATCATTCACCACTATTGGCCCTTACCGGTCAGGTGAAAAGGCAGTTAATTGGTCCGGGATCCTTCCAAGAAATTGACCAGCACTCCTTTTTTGAACCAATATCAGTATTTAATAAAACTTTAATGTCAGAAGATCAAACCACCACCCTCACCAGCCTGGCTATCAAGCATGCCATTTTAAAAAAAGGAGTGTCACACATAGGTATCCCTAATGACGTCCAAAAACTACCATATAATACTGATTTAATTCCTTTCGAAGGTAACATGCCCAATATGGCCGTTTCAATATCCAAATCTCTTTTGATAAAGGCAGCTAGAATCGTTGATGATTCAAAAAGACCGGTTATAATTGCTGGTTTTGGAGCCATGAACCAAGGCGAAAAACTGCTTAAATTGGCTCAAAAGATTGATTCACCTATTGTAACTACCTTTAGAGGAAAAGGTGTTGTAAACGAATATGATGATCTTTATGTGGGAAGTCATGGAACCATTGGCTCTACTGCTGCTACCCAACTGGTTAGAGACTCCGACTTATTAATTGTAATTGGATCTTCCTTCTCTGAAATGACCCAGATACCTGAAAAAAGAACTATTCAGATAGATATAGATCCAAATATGATCGCCCGTAAGTATCCAGTTGAAATAGGTCTTTTAGGTAACAGTTCCCAGTTAATACCCGAATTATTATCATTGGTTGATGAAAAAAACAATGCAGAATATCTAAACGAAATAAAAAGACTTAAAAAGGAATGGTTTGATCTTTTAGATGAAGAAATCGATGAAACAAAAAAACCCATACGCCCTCAGTATATAATAAACGTTTTAAACGAAAAAATTGACCCTGATGCAATTATAACCCTGGATGTAGGGGAGAATTCCTGGTGGTTTGGCCGTAATTTCTGGATGAAATCCACCCAGAAAATGGTTATGTCTGGTTATTTAGCCTCAATGGGTTTTGGACTGCCTGCTGCTCTTGCTGCACAAATAACATATCCTGATAGACAAGTTATATGTATTACTGGTGACGGGGGATTTTCCATGGTTATGGGAGATTTCATGACTGCAGTTAAATATGAACTACCAGTCAAGGTATTTTTATTCAATAACAAACAACTGGCCATGATAATGCAGGAACAGATGGTGGAAAATTATCCCAACTACCAGACCAAACTTTACAATTGTAACTTCGCTGATTACGCCAAAAACTGTGGAGGCATTGGAATTAAAGTTACAGAACCTGATAAATTGCCTGAAGCTGTTGAAAAAGCACTTTCATCATCTGATCCAGTCATTGTAGATATTGATACAGATCCTAAGCGTTTTTTATAACATTCAAAAATAATGGGAATTATACTAACTAAAATTTCCCAGTAAAACTACATATTATTTTAAAATAACAGCAAAGATATAATTTCCAAAAAATTAACTTTATATAAGCTATTCAGTTTGCATAATCCATGTAAAAATAGGGATGGTACAAAATATGGTTAAAGTTGATGATACAAAAGAAAATCGGGAAAAATGTTTATGTAATAGCTGTCCCAGCTATCCCCGTAACTGTGACGGAGAAATTCTATATTGTTCTCTTGGTAAAAGCTGTGTTGATGTTCACGAGAATGGATGCATATGTTACATGTGCCCCGTATACTTTGAAAACAAATTAGATGGACTCTATTATTGTGATAAAGAAGTGGTAGGAGAAAGCAAGACATTAATGCGTAAAAAAAAGTCAGATGAAAGCAAATCCTTCTACCAATCAATGATGGATATTAAAGATATGAGTAATGCTGGAGAAAGTGTTGTTAGATCCATGGGGTCAACAAAGAAAATGCCTTTCAACTGGGATGATCTTCATTTAATACCGGCGCAGGTTTTTAAAATCCCTTTAAATCGTGATGAGAATGTTAAAACAGAAATTATTATTGGACCGAAAGCTGAAAATCCTCTTAAAGTATCATCACCCATATTAATATCTGGTCTAAGTTTTGGTGCTGTTTCCAGAAAAGTTAGAATGATTATTGCCCATACTGCAGCAGATCTAGGAATTGGTTTCAATTCTGGAGAGGGAGGAGTACTAGAAGAAGAACTTAAAACATCCTCTGAACATATTATAGTGCAGTATTCAACTGGAAGATTTGGAATAGATGATGAAAAACTTAAAAAGGCGGCTGCAATTGAATTAAGGTTTGGACAAGGTGCTTATCCAGGCAAAGGTAGTTATTTGCCGGCCAGTAAAATTACCCCGGAAATTGCTAAGATCAGAGGTCTGCAACCTGCTGAAGCTGCTTATTCCCCGGCCTGCCATCCAGATATATTAAATTCAGAGGATATTAAAAAGAAAGTTACTGAACTGCGCAGAATTTCTTCCAATGTACCAATTGGCGCAAAGATAGGCTGTGGAAATATAGAAAAAGATGTTGAAGTTCTCGTAGATTCGGAAGTTGATTTTATTGCTATTGATGGGTTTGGTGGAGGAACCGGTGCAACCAATCTTTTTGTAAGAGAAAATGTTGGAATTCCACTTATTGCTGCGCTTCCTAGAGCATATAATACCTTAAATGAAATGGATGTTAAGGATGATATCTCTCTTATAGCTGGTGGGGGCCTTAGAAACTCTGCTGATTTTGCTAAATGTCTGGCTATGGGTGCTGATGCTGTCTATATCGGAACTTCAGCATTAATTGCCATAAACTGTGAGCAGTTTAGAATTTGTTATACTGGAAAATGTCCCACTGGAATAACTACTCAAAGTCCTTCCCTACTCAATCAATTAAATATTGAAGAAGGAATTAAAAAACTATCTAATTTTATTAGAGTCTCAAATGAAGAATTAGCGAGTTTTACCCGTATTGTTGGAAAGAATGACATAAGTGAACTTAACCAGGACGATCTTGTATCCTTAAACAAAGATTTAGCCACTCTTACTGGGGTTAAATGGTTAGATGGACAATAATGTACTAAAATATAGTATTTTGAGAAATAATTACTATTTAACTATTATTAAAATTTAGCTGCAAGTAATTTTATATATAATTCTGTTTATAGATTATAAAGAGTCATTATGAAATTAAATAATTCCCAAAAAGAGCCTAAAACTGTTCCCAAAGTTCCTATTTACTTTCAGGAAACAGGAAAAATTGAACTGGTTGAAAAGGTAATAAAATCTGATGAGGAATGGGAAAAATTGCTTACCCCAGAACAGTTCGATGTTGCCCGTAAAAAAGGAACTGAACTGGCCTTTACTGGCAAATATCACGACTGCCATGAAAAGGGCCTATATCAATGTGTGTGCTGCAGTACTGATCTATTCAGTTCAGAGACCAAATTTGATTCTGGAACTGGTTGGCCTAGTTTCTGGGCACCTGTAGCTGAAGAAAATGTTACATTAAAAAGGGATACCAGCCATTTTATGATACGTACCGAAGTACTGTGTAGTAGATGTGATGCCCACTTGGGCCATGTATTTGATGACGGTCCGCCGCCTACCAATAAGCGGTACTGTATGAATTCGGCTTCATTAAAATTTATTAAAGAATAGTTTAAACTCTAATTTTAATAAAAACCCTTTATAATGGGAAATATTGTATTAATTTTAACTAAAATTATAAAAAAATTCGGTTATATTAACTATAATTATAAAAAAATATTCAATTATAATAATTTATTGAGGAGAAAATAATGAAAGTTTTAGGAATTACAGAAGAATCCTTATTTCGACCAGAAGCAGTTAGATGGCGAAATAGAATGAAACTTTTAGAACCTCTGGGAGAGGTGATAGTAGTTTTACCCTGCAGCATGCGCAAGCCCTATTCCTCTTCACCGTCACACCGGTCTTTTATGAAATACACTAAAAAATTCCAGGAATTGATTTTAACATCTCCTTTTGGGGTATGTCCCCGTGAGATGGAAAAAACTTATCCAATACAATCATACGATGTTTCAACCACAGGAGAATGGTCTCATGAAGAGATAGATGTTGTGGGTGAAGTATTAAGGGAATATGTTAAAGATAAAACTGTTATTGCCCATGTTACTGGTGGTTACAGGCAGGTATGTGAAAAATTCATTGATGATTGTATTTACACACCAGTTGACGACAAAGTAAGCTCAAAAGAATCTATATACCACCTGGCCAAGGAACTTAGAAAACAACCGAAAATCAGGAATAAAAATAAAAACCTGCATCGGCTAAGATCCATTGCCCGATACCAGTTTAATACCAAAAAAGCAGATCTGCTAATTCCAGATAAATCCGAAAGCAGAGGTAGATTTAATCAAAGAATTGTTCACGAAGGAAATACCATTGCTACCTTGCTTTATGAAAAAGGTTTATATTCATTTAATATTCAGGGTGGAAAACTCCTTAATGAAATAGGTTTTAACTGGGTTGAAATCGATTTTGAACTTAAAACCAACACTCTTTTTGCGCCGGGCGTGGTTGATGCAGATCCAGATATAATTCCTCAGGATGAAGTAGTAATAGTTAAAAATGGGGAGGTTGTAGCTGTTGGAAAGGCTGTTTTAAATGGTGATGAAATGAAAAAAGCTGTCAAGGGTGTTGCAGTCAGAATAAGGCATAGAGTAAAGTAAAAAAATTTTTCCACAAACTATAAATATATAAATACAAACAATGAAATGATATTCCAAAATACATTTACTTAAATATTAATTTATTTTTCGAGGTATAACATGACAGAAGAACTAGTAGAAAAAGTTAAAGGTGCCCTTTCCAGTGTTCCAGATCCACATATGGGTATAAGCATCATGGAAATGGGACTCATAGAGCGCGTTGAAATTGAAAAAAACAATGAAACTGTTGCTAAAATTGTTATTAAACCAACCAATCCAGGTTGTATGAGTGCTGCAGGTATGGCTATGAATGCAAGAGTTGCTGCTGAAAAATTAGATGAAATAGACAGAGCAGAAGTAACTGTTGAAGGTCATATGATGGCAGAAGCCATAAATGAAATGGTGAACAAATAAATGGATTTTTCGTGGAACATTGCCGCTGTGGTGGGTGTTCCAGGTGTGGGAAAAACTACTATTTGCAAGAGTGTTTCCAGGGCTATTGGATGTCATTACGTCAATTATGGAGACTTAATGCTTGAAATAGCCCAAAAAAATAACCTTGCATCAACCGATGATGAGATGTTTTCCCTGGATATTAATATTCAGGAAAAAATCTGGAAAACCGCTGCACTGCAAATTAAAGAACTTGAGAATGTTTTAGTAGATCTGCACGGCGTGGACCAGTCTGATATTGGTTACATCCTTTCCCTGCCCATTGAAATCCTAACTCCCGATTTAATTATCATAATACAGGCCCCATATGAAGATGTTTTAACCAGAAGAATTGGGGATAAATCTAAAAAAAGGATAATGGAAAGTTTTAAAGTATTTAAAGAACATAAAAACATTCTTAAGATTTCAATGAGTGTGTGTTCAGTTATATGTGGCTGTACCTTTTCAATAATTGAAAATGATGATTTCAGGGAATGTCAAGAAAAAATGATTGATGTTTTAACTTCAGGAAACGTCCACCAATAAATTGCCATCGTAAAGAATATATATGATGAAGATTAAACCTTGCATCTACCCTTTAGAGTTTTGTTGGAAAATTAATATTATCTAATAAAAATACTATTTTGTGATAGTTTCAGGATACAAATAAAAATATTTCCATTTATCTAAGTAAAGGGGCCCGTGGCTCAGGCGGTAGAGCGCACGGCTGATAACCGTGAGGTCCTGGGTTCGAATCCCAGCGGGCCCATTAAATTTTTTTTAACGACTATTTTTTAAAACATATCCATCGTTTTAATAAAAAATTGAAATTTAAATGATGTATTTCTAAAATTTTTATATCAACAACATCTCAATTCTTAAAAATATCAATAATTGTTTAAATATGTTAAAATCAACAAATTTAGTGGATAATACCATAAAATTAAATTATTAAAATTTGTATATAACTATTTAATTAAAAATGATTAATTTTTGAAAAAAAATAAGTAAAAAAGAAGGTAATTTATAACTGAATTACCAAGCTCCTTTTCAAGATATGTTCAACAAAGGTTATAAAAGTTGTTATAATATCCATTACTTATTTGGTAATACAATTTTATCTCCTAAAATATCATTCAATTTTAGAAAAAGAAGGTTATTGGCTTACCTTAATAAATTCTTGCAATTTTTTAAAGGCAACTCCCGATTCAACCAGTTCATATGCCATTTCAGTTCCTTTTTTAAAATCATCAACTTTTCCTGCTAAAAAAAGGATGGCCGACACATTTACCAAACATAGATCTAGTCTGGCCTGATCAATATCATCATCCACCTTTCCCTGAAGAACATCTAGTGCAACTTGTACATTTCCTTTGATATCTTCAGGCGCTTCAATAAGGTGGGGTGAAGCTCTTTTTATTCCAAAGTCTTCTGGGTAAAGTTCTTTTATAATCACCTTTTTGTTGTCTAATATGGCTGCTTTGGTTTTACCTATAGTGGAAATTTCATCCATAGCTGGCCTATCCTGGGCATCGTAACCATGGACCACCATGGCCTTTTCAACACCTAAATTTTTAAGTACTTGGGCTATTATTTCCACATAATCTGGATCAAATACTCCCATCAATTGAATATCAGCATTTGCTGGTGACGATAATGGCCCTATAATATTAAAAACTGTTCTTATGCCTAATTTTTTTCTAACAGGCATGACATTTTTCATGGCCGGATGAAAATTAGGAGCAAACATAAATCCTATACCTGTTTCCTCAAGACACTTTTCAACTTTCCGGGCATCACTGTTTATATTTACACCCAGTGATTCTAAGAGGTCTGCCCCGCCACATTTACTGGTAATATTACGGTTCCCATGTTTAGCAATAGCAATATCTGCTGATGCCGCAATTATACCGGATATTGTGCTTACGTTAAATGTTTTAAACCTGTCACCTCCAGTACCACAGGTATCAACCATAGGAGTATCCAGATCTGGTGTAACCTTAATTGAAAAATCTCTCATAGCCCTGGAAAATCCTGTGATTTCGTCAACAGACTCGCCTTTCATATGCAATGCAGTTAATAATGCAGCCATATGTATATCAGCAGCCTTTCCACTGATCATCTCCTCCATACAAGTGTAAGCTTCTTTTTCACTGATATTTTCTCTGGATACAACTTTTTTCAAAGATTCGGCTATCATAAAATCACTGCCACCATAATAAGTCAATTAATTTTTAGTCGCTTCTTTAAGCTGGCGGCAGAATATCCCAATTTTTTGCAACATTGCCTCTTTATCCTGAAGATTTTCAGTAATTATATTGAGTATGGCGCTTGCAACAATTGCTCCATTGGAACCAGAATTTAATACTTCTTTAACATGTTCTGGTTTGGATATTCCAAAGCCGACCGCTACAGGAAGGTCACTGTGTTCTTTAACTCGTTCAATTAGTTCAACTGTGGAGTGTTTTAAATTAGATCGAGCACCAGTTACTCCCATAACTGCCACCACATAAAGAAAACCTGAACACATCCGGGATATGGTTTGTAACCTTTCATTGCTGGTTGTTTGGGCAACCATAAAAATTTGATTAATACCATATTTTTTAGCAGCAATAAGTGCATCTTTAGCTTCTTCAGGAGGTAAATCAGCCGCTAAGATACCATTTACTCCACAAATTTTTGCTTTTTGATAAAATTCGTCTATTCCCATCTTATAAATTAGATTATAATAAACTAAAATTCCAATAGGGATTGTTGTAAATTCACGAATCTTTTTAATAAATTCAAAACATTTATCAGTGTTCATACCAGTTTCAAGTGCCCTTAAATCTGCTGATTGTACAGTGGGACCATCAGCAACTGGATCACTAAATGGGAAACCAATTTCCAATGCATCAGCTCCCTCTTCTACAAATTTTTCCACTATTTTTAATGATGTTTCAAAATCAGGATCTCCTGCAACAACAAAAGGAATGAATGCCCCTTCGTCATTGTTATTTACCCTTTTAAACATGTCAGTATAAGTTTCAAAGTTCATTTTGTTACCCCATAACAGTTATATAAAATTCTAAGAGTATATTTAATCAAATTTAATTCCTCGCTCTTTTGCAACGATAAACATGTCTTTGTCGCCCCTTCCTGAGAGATTGACAACGATTGTTTTGCCTTTATTTTCTTTCATCTTGGCATATTTTTCTATGTAGGCTATGGCATGGGAACTTTCCAGAGCAGGGATTATTCCTTCATATTTGGATAGGAGTTCAAAACCTCTAAGAGCTTCCTTGTTGGTTACGGCATCGTAGTTTGCTCGGCCAGTAACATGTAAATAAGAGTGTTCTGGCCCCACTCCTGGATAGTCAAGACCTGCTGAAACAGAATGGGCTTCACTAATTTGGCCAAAATCATCCTGTAGGACATGAGAAAATGATCCATGTAAAACACCTTCAGTTCCAGCGCACAATGTAGCTCCATGTTTTCCACTGTTGAGGCCTTCTCCACCACCTTCAACACCAATTAAATCTACTTCTTCGTGTTCTATAAATTGAGAAAATATACCTATTGAATTACTTCCTCCACCTACACAGGCAATGACAGTATCTGGAAGTTTACCCTCTTTATCCAATATTTGTTTTTTACTTTCCTTTCCAATAACTGTTTGAAAATGTTTTACCATTGTAGGGTAGGGGTGGGGTCCCATGGTAGAACCGATAAGATAATAGGTGTTCTCCACATTGGTGATCCAATCTCTAAAAGCATCATTTATGGCATCTTTTAGGGTCTTGGAACCTGTTTCAACACTAATAACGTTAGCTCCAGATAATTCCATCCTGAAAACATTTAATGACTGTCTTTCAACATCTTCACTACCCATATACACTTCAACAGGGATACCTAATAATGATCCCACCACGGCTGTGGCGATTCCGTGCTGCCCTGCACCAGTCTCGGCAATTATTCTAGTTTTACCCATATATTTTGCTAAAAGACCTTGCCCTAATGTGTTATTGATTTTATGGGCTCCCGTATGCAGCATGTCTTCTCTTTTTAGATAAATTTTGCATCCCAGTTTTTCTGAGAGATTTTTTGCATAATAAAGTGCAGTGGGCCGACCGGCAAATTCATTTAATAAATAATCTAATTCTTTGTTAAACTTTTTATCATCTTTATATTTTAGAAAAGCTTTTTCAAGCTCTTCTAATGCGGGAATTAAAAGTTCAGGGACAAATATTCCCCCGTATTTACCAAATTTTCCATTAGTAATCATCATATCACCTTAAAATTCATTAAAAATATCAAATGCTAAAATTTCATTTATTTTATCATGATTTTTTATTCCAGGTTTATCTTCCACCCCAGAATTTACATCTAAATAATCGAAATGTTTATTAATAATACCAAAATCATTTTTTATGCGATTTGCATCTATTCCACCAGCCAGGAACAATTTAATATCTTTATTAGATTGTCGGGCAATTTTTGAAGCATCGATGGCCACTTTAAGAGGGATTTGCATTCCAGTCCCTCCGGTTCTGCCAGATATTTCATAGTCCAGCAGTATGCCATCACAAATCTCTGCAAATTCTTTAATTTCTTTTTCTTTAGAGTCATCTATTTCATTGGACAGGCCTACAGCCCGGATAATCTTATAATTTTTATGATTTTCTTTGAATTTTTTTATCTCATCAGAAGATAAGGAATGGAGTTGAATATTATTTATATTCAATCTTTCAGCCTTTTCTTCTAATACCTGACTGTTTTCAGGTTCAAGTACAACTACTGGTTCAATATCAGAAGTTAAATAGGTTGAATCTATCAATTTATTGATCTGGTCAATTTTTAGATATCTTTTGGATCTTTTTATATTAATAAAACCTATTAAGTTGGATCCTGCAGTTTCACATGCTTTGACATCTTCAATCCGGGTTAAACCGCAAATTTTGACTTTCATCTAACTTACCTTTTCATCTTTGAGTTTTGGGCCGCGTTTACTAACTCAGATACCTTTTTTGGTATTGAAGATGAAGCCATTATAGTGGTTCCAACCAGCAGAGCATCAGCTCCATACTGACTTAACAGTTTTACATCATCAATGGTTTTTACACCGCTTTCTGAAACCAATAAAACGTCAGATGGTATCATCTTTGAAAGTTCTTTGGTTCTATTAAAATTAATACTGAAGTCCTGGAAGTTTCGGTTATTTATTCCAATAATTTTGGCATTGGCCTCAAGCGCCATATTAATTTCATTTTCATTTTTACATTCCACCAGTGCATCCATTCCCAGATATTCGCATAATGCAATTCCCCCTCTTAGATCAGGATAGGTATCTGCTATAAGAAGAACTGCACTTGCCCCTGCTGCTCTAGACTCATAAATTTGATATTCACTTAATATGAAGTCTTTTCGCAGTAATGGAAGTCTAGAAATTTTTGATGCGACTTTTAAATTATCTATAGAACTTTTAAAAAAGTTTTCTTCAGTTAATATGGATATAGCACTAGTGCATCCACTTTCAAATATATTAACTGCATCTTCCACAAGCATATTGGATATTTCTCCAGCAGAGGGAGATGCAGGCTTGTATTCACAGATTATCTTAACATCTTTTGGATCGGATAAGGCTTTTCTAAAATTGTTTCGTATTTTAACCCTTTTGATATCCTTTTTAAGCTCAGATAATGGTTTATATCTTTGAGTTCTATTTAGAGATTCTTTCTTGTAATGGATAATTTCTGAAATTTTTATCATGTTTCCATCTCCAAGAAATTTTTCATGATTCTCTTACCTTCATCAGTTCCCACTGATTCTGGATGAAATTGAAGACCATATATTGGGTATTTTTTATGTTTTATGGCCATTATCATACCCTCATTGGTTTTGGCAGTTATCTCTAAACAATCAGGGATTGTTTTTTCATCACAAATCAAAGAATGATACCTTGTTGCCTGGAGAGGAGTTCCAATATCTTTAAAAAGTTCTGTGGACTGGTGAAAGACCAGACTTTGTTTTCCATGCACTGGATTTGAACGGATGATCTGACCACCGAATGCTGCGAATATTCCTTGATGACCTAAACACACACCAAATATGGGTATTTGAGTTCCTAACTCCCGGATGACTTGCATACAAACTCCAAAATCTCTTTCATTAGTTGGATTACCTGGTCCTGGTGAAATTATTATTTTTTCAGGATTAATCTCTTTTATATCTTCAATATCCAACTCGTCATTCCTTTTAACTATTATGTCCTCTTCAAATTCCCCTAATAGTTGGTAGAGATTGTATGTAAATGAATCATAATTATCTATTATCAGAATCATCTGCTTCACCTGCCATTTCCATTGCTTTAAATAGAGCTAACGCTTTATTTTCACATTCAAAATATTCATTCTCAGGCACTGAATCATGTACTATGCCGGCACCAGCCTGTATTTTAGCATTTTTACCATCACAAACCAGTGTTCGTATTGTTATTGCAAAATCAGCATTTCCATTAAGTGAAAAGTATCCCACTGCCCCAGCATAAGGCCCACGAGGCTTTTGTTCCAGTTCATCTATTATCTCCATTGATCTTATCTTCGGGGCACCGCTTACTGTGCCTGCTGGGAAAATAGCTCCTAGGGCATCTATTGAAGTCCTGTCTTTTTGTAATTTTCCAGTGACCTTTGAAACTATGTGTTGCACATGAGAAAATTTCTTAACAGTCATGAATTCTGGAATTTTGACTGTAGAAAATTCACTTACTTTACCAATATCATTTCTGGCCAGATCTACCAGCATTAAATGTTCTGCCCTTTCTTTTAAATCATTTAACAAGTCATTTTCAAGTTGTTTATCCATTTCAGGAGTAAGTCCTCTTTTACGAGTTCCTGCAATGGGATAAGTTTCTAAATTCCGATTTTCTACTTTTACTAGCATTTCCGGGCTTGAACCAATTATTTCATGGTTTGGTAGTTTCAAATGGTACATGTATGGTGATGGATTCATATTGCGTAATTTTTCATAAAATGAGAGTTTATCACCATTTATTTTGTATTCAAAAGCATTGGAAATTACTGTTTGGAATACTTCTCCAGCAGTTATTTTTTCTTTGACTTGAACTACTTTATCTTCAAATTCTTCTTTGGTAAAATACTGGCCCTTTGGTTTATATTTAAGATTTTCAGTGTGATGGTCATCTTTTTCTATATCTTTTATGGCGTCAATTCTGTTTTCACCTAATGTAACGTATTCACATTTGTTACGTTTGCGATCAAAAATTATGCCATCTAAAAATAATCCAAATTCAAAATCAGGACTTGTACCACTTTCAAGTTGAATAGCTTCAAGGAAACGGACTGATTCATATGATATGTAACCAACCAGACCTCCGCTGAACCCTTTTCTTCCATTTTCTATTTTTGTTAAGTTTTTTATTTCATTAAACGGGTTTGAAGTGTCAAATTCTTCTTTAACACCATCTTTTTCAACTTCTATTACATTTCCATGAGCTTTTATAGTGGCAACAGGGTCAAAACCTAAAAAAGAATATCTAGAGAGTCCACTGTCGCTTTCCATTGATTCTAAGAGGAATACATTTGAGTAGTTGTAATAAATCTTTTTAAATAGTTCAAAAGGATTTTTGAAGTTTAAATCAGTTGTTGTTGGTTCATTAATTTTGAGGGTGCCAAAAACATTCACATCTTTGCATTGTTTTCACCTGTAAATATCACTTAAACAAGCATTACTACATAGTACTATTTAAAGCTTTGTTGTACAAAAATATACATTAAGTTATATATTGCAGTACTGATGATAGTAAGAGTAGTGATGTTATGGGGGAAAATTGGTTGTGTTTTTAATTTAGTGAATTTCTGATGAAAATGTGTAAAAATAATTTTTAGTTGCATTTATTATCAGAAAATATCATCCATAAGGGAAGTTAAATGTTAAATTACTTTTTAATAGATATAAACCTTTTTTATCTTTCAAAATGAATATAAGCTTTGTATCCATTATATTCATAGTTATAATACATAATATCGCTTTAATTTAATAAACTGGATAATATAAAAGTATTAGAATTTTTAACTACTTCTATCCATAGAAAATTGCTATGAACAGTTTAAATGGTTTTCTTTTGTGTAAATGCTCAAATGCTTCCATTGGTATATTGCTTTTCCTTAATCCATGCAATTTTAAGAATTTAGAGTAATTTTTTTCTTCTGTTAACTCTTTTATGTCATTAATATTTAATTCTAATAATTTAACACTTGATTTGAGGAGGATAGAATGTATAATTTTTAATAGTTCATCAATACTCCCTATAATCTGATTATCAATATTTTCGATTGCAGAGATGTAATTTTTAAATTCCACATGTCTATGTATTCCAGATAATTCTCTGGTTCTCTTAAACTCGTTAATTTCGTTAGAAAGTCCAACATACTCTTCAATTTCAAAATAACCCATATATATTAATTGTTCAGGAAATACTTGTCTTAATGTATCATATATATCTAATTGTATTTTGTACAATGGTGCAGCATTCATTTTTTTTTCTTTTTTAAGGTATAATAGTGAG
This sequence comes from Methanobacterium sp. BRmetb2, assembly GCA_003491285.1. NCBI lineage: Archaea > Methanobacteriati > Methanobacteriota > Methanobacteria > Methanobacteriales > Methanobacteriaceae > Methanobacterium > Methanobacterium sp. BRmetb2. The sequence goes on along the minus strand of CP022705.1, from coordinate 1,388,193 downwards.
CGATTGAGTTGAGACCTATTTTTAAGCAAATTTTCAAAATTTCGAACTAATTCACTATTAAATGCAAATAATATTTCTTCTAGGTTATTTTTCGATTTATAACTTTCTTTTATAATATCCCATATAACCAATAAAAGCAGTGTAAATAGGGGAATTATTATTAAAGAACTAATTGGGATCAAGTAATTGTAATAATAAATTATTAGTGCAGTAAATAGCATGATGACTATTATGCTTATTATAATATTTTTATCCAATAAAGAACGTCTAATTTTTTTCCTGAAACTACTGCGTACTAAACATTTTAATACTAGAATTTCTTCATGTTTTTTTATTTCGTCTGTCATTTTAAAACCAGAATTGGTACTTTTAGTTTATATCTCCGTTCCAAATATATGTTTAACTTATCTGAAATCAATTTCATTAAAATTCATTATATTTTTTGTATATCTCTCTCAAAAAGTGCACATTCCTTTCACCATATAAATTACATATTTTATCAGCAGATTCCTTTTCTCCTTTTTCATATAATATTTCAACAATCTTCACTATATTTTCTTGCTTGTAATCAGGATATGCTCCATTATTAAGCATTTCAATAAAGATTTCAGCGACTTTCTTAGGAGATTTTTCCACACAGTTTAATAAATTTTCTACAATGAGTCTATGATTTGAACCCCTTTTCAAATATTTAGCTGACAACATAAGCCATTCAAAAAGCTCATCATCAATTTCATCGAAAAATACGAGCCATCTCGAGACATCCGCGATAAATCCTTTAAAATTATCTGGATTTTGAGATACTAAATCAAATAAAACTTTCCAAGTAGGCTTAATTTTTAATTTAGCTATTTCATAATTTTCATTCTTCTGCAATAAAAAGAAACTTACAATTTCAGATAACAAAGCAGGATCTTTTTTTTGAATTAATTTATGAATTAGACTATTTTCACCATCCAAATTTTCGCAATCAAATAAATATGCAGAACAAAGTTGATAAACAAGATTTTCACTTGTTATTTTATCTTTAAAATTAGTATTTATTGCTTTTTCGTAATACCCTTTTTCTTTAAGTATTTCGTAAATTTCCTCATATATTGGATTTGAATGGTAAATATATCCACTAAACGCATCTTCCCAATTTTTATAACAAAAGATTCTATCAATATTTTGTATAGCCCAGTTCTTATCAAGATAAAAAATAAATGGTAGATATTCACTTAAAACTACTGAAAGTTCTATAGGCGGATTATTTAGATTTTTTTCAATATATTGTTTGATTGAATCACACCATTTTTCTATATAATCTTCTTTATATAATCTAGCATAGCTAAGTGAAAAATTAACCATTGCATAGTAAATTTTACCTCTAGGAGAATTTAAAACACTTGTAACAATATCATCCACTAAATATAATTCTGAATCAGTTTTATCTGCTAATTTAATTAAAATATCGCTTATTTTTGGTAGTAATTCTTTTTTAAAGGGATAATTATCATTTTTAGTTTTTTCATTAATAATGTCAGCAATTGTAGAAATTATCCAATCTCTATAATTAAAATTAGAGTATTTTTCTTTCCAAAATGTTTCAGAATCTATAATTTTTTCTATAAAGTCTAAAATTTCTTCCCATTCAAAATGTTTCCCATTGCGCAAAGCATTTAATAATCCATCAAATAATTCATGTTGATTCTTTCGTGGAATATTTAAAAGGGGCTCTAAATCCTTTGAAAATTTATTCGGGTTACTTGATGCACATTCAGTAAATGATTCATAAGAACCTTCTTCTGTAAAAATGGGTAATATTTCATTTTCTTGTTGAGATGCATTTAAATATTCTGCAATTTCTTTATTGGGCTTTTCGCATAGTTTTTTAGGTTTTTTTGGTATAAGTACTATAGTTTCTCCATGCCATACATCAAAATCAGGGTGTTTTATTTCTTTGGGATATATTTTTTTATACCTTTTATAAATTTCTTGAATTTTTTCATTTTTAGATTCTTTTATAGAATTTAACCATTTTAACTTTGCAATAGCCTCTCTTTTATCCTTTTCTTTTTGATTATCCTTGTATTCATCAGGAATATAATATTTTACATCTTTTATCCAAGCAATTAGCTTTCTAATTTCACTATCATCAAAAGATGAAAAATGAACTTTTAATAACATATATACTTCATGTCTAATCTCACTATTCAAGGGGTTACCATTCCAATCCCAAAATAGATCTTTTAATTCAGTATAATGATGGTTTATGGTATGAATGGCTAATTTCTTGAAAATTAGAGCTTTTTCGTTGATTAAATTTTTTAATAAATCATTAATATCTTGTGGATTTAAAGAATCATAAATATCTCTCACAAAATGAACTAACTGGCAATTATAATCATCAGGAAACATATTTTGAGGATGATCGTCAATCGCGGAAACTTCAAATTGAGGATTAAAATCAGTTATTTCTTTAATTTTTCCTAAAGCGACATTAGCAGCTTCAATACCACATAATCCATATATACTACCTTTATACTCTTTCAAAGATTCATTTAACCAAAACGGATCCATTATGGGTATAGGTTGATTTCTTTCAACTGTAAAATCAAACATTATATCAATTAAATGCAAAATTAAATCTTTTCTTTTACCTTTAATTAAAGCAGAAAGTATTTCTTTTATATCTGCAGAAGTAAAAGACTTATCCCACTTCGATGATTTTAAGATTGTTCTTATGAATTCTATGTGTTTATTTTCGATTTTACTTGCGGGTAAAATACTTATCATATCTAAAATAATATAGTCAATCCATCCATTGTTTACACTACCATAATTGTCAATAATTGAATTTATAATTTCAATGGAAATATCTACAACATCTTGATTAGGATTTTCCTGATTTTTTTCTACAAGCTTTTTTAAATAAAATAGAGGCATAAATGGAGGACGTGAAATGGTTCCAGGACGATCAGGAAGTTCATATCTTTTAGGAATATTATCTAAATCAAAGTATCCTCTTTCTTTAAGAGGTTTTAGCCATTTTATAAATTCTAGATTTGCAAAAAAGTAAGTATACACTGCTTCATTACCTATTAACTGATTTAAAGCATTTAATTGTTCTTCAGATGGTTCTTTATAACTTAAAATTCTATCTATGCGTTCTAAATAATTATAATGCTCCCCCACAAGCCATAATAAAACTTTTTCATATCTTTTCCATAAATCTTCAGTTTCTGAAGGATCTCTTAATCTCCTGTTCTTACTATCTCTATGGGCCAATCTGGCAAATTTTGTAGCTACATCAATCCATTCTTTAGCAATTTCAGATTCTAGATCACAATTCAAGGCTGTAAGAATTGATGCCACGTGCCCCATATCTTCTTTATATTTGCTTATATTACCAAATTCACCCTTATTAAGCCTTTTTTGAATTATTTTCTTATCTTTTTCACGAGATAATACATCTCTTATCCCACCATCTATTTCTCTTGCAGTATGAGCAAGATAATTAGATTTAGCACGAAATTCATTTCTTTTTAATAGATTTATTCCATCTAAATATAGATCTGATATATCTTCCCCAAGTTTTCTAAGGCCCCTATATAGTTTTATTTGATGTTTTTCTAGTTTTCCTTCTATTCCTGATGGAATTTCAGAATTTATCATTTATATCACATTAAATAGTTGATAGTGTCAAGAATACAGTAATTATGATGCATGTATTAGAAGAGGTATCTATAACATTTTATGTCTCATTTTATTCTATATTACAAAATTGCATAAATTATATTAAATAACTATCGTTAATATTAATCTTTAAAAGCTTAACATTATAAATTATGCAATTTAATAAAAATTAAGTCTTTTAGTTGGATTAAAATTGAATATATCCATTTTTCCATCTTTTAATTGAAATTTATCTCCCAATTTTGTTGCATTATTAAAAATAATCTCCATATCCATCATAGATTACATAAGTTAAAATTATGTAATTAAGATAGCATTTTTTCATTATTATATCTGAAATCTGCTATTATTTCCTTTTAGTAGCATAAATAATTTAGTTAATCCAGATAACAGTAAAATTAGTTAAATAAGTACATATTTAGGTAGTATAAATGCTTATATTTTGTGGGTTTTGAGTTAAATCCTTTGAAAAATATTTGTATAAAAGTCGGAAAAATTTATATGATTGATTCTATACACTAATGATTGATTTTATACAAAAATGTACTAAACAAAAGAGATATGTTATCCGATTTTATGGCTGAAAGATATATCCAAATAAAGTTTTCAATGAAAAATAGATAAAATAAAGCCTAACTGATTTCTATGTGGGACAAGATCAAACACAAATTTGAAAAATACCCAGCACGTATGGATGTTGCCCGGAAGATAGTGGAACTGGGCCTTCATGTTGAAGAAAATGGTAAAATATTCTGTGGTAATGTAGAAATAAGTGATATGGCCCTGGCAAGAGCTTCCGGGGTAGACAGAAGAACAATAAAAGCCACGGTAGATGTAATACTATCAGATAAACAATTGGCCAACATATTCCAGAATATACTGCCTGCCGGTACTCTGCTTAAAAATGTTGCCAAAACTCTGGGATTTGGAGTCGTGGAAATAGAAGCAAATGCTGAAAATCCCGGCATAATAGCCACTGCAACAGAACTTATAACCAGAGAAGGAATAAGCATCCGACAAGCCCATGCAGGGGATCCTGAACTTGAAGAAAATCCTCTTTTAACCATAATCACCGAAAAACCAATCCCTGGACATTTATACAATCAATTTCTAGATATAACTGGTATAAAAAGAGTTTCGATTTATTAAAAAGTGTTGTAGTGCTCTGAACTAATTCCAGATAATATGCTTAAAAGAAATAAATAAAAGAATTTATAAGAGATAAATGTACTTTAATAAAATAATAGGATTAAGTTGGTGAAAGAATGGATACTACATTTTTAATCTTAGGAATAATAATCGGCGGATTTATACTTGTAAGTTTATTAACACAGTTTGTTAATAGAAAAGATCCTTCCTATTAATTTTAAATTTTAAATATTATCTTATTTTTTTATTAAACAGCATATTTTATTTAAAATTAATTTTAATGAAATTTAAAGCTAAATATGCAAAAATTAGGATCTAACTCAATTTTAAAATAAAAAAAATATTTAAAAATAAATTTATTCTTCTTAAATTTATTCTTCTTCATCCAGTACTTTCAGAAGTTCATCCCATGCTTCCAGAGATTCTTTAGCTGCTTGATCAGTTAAAACCTCAATAGCATATCCTGAATGTACCAGTACATATTTACCGATAGTTACATCTTCTACAAGATCTAATTTAGCCTGTTGCCTTACGCCTCCAAAGTCAACAGTTGCTACATTATTGTTAATTTCTATAATTTGAGCTGGTGCGGCAATGCACATATAATCTCCTCTTTTAGCTTTTTAAGTATTACAAAATTTTTATAAATTATATATAATTTCTTTAACTAAATTCAAAATTATAACTAGATTATCTTATCACATATTACAATATAAAGATATCTAAGAAAAATCATTACAAGATAAAAAAATGGAAAATTATGTTTTTAAGACATTAAGAAACCCGGAAAAGTAATAACCAACAAAAAATTGTTCTAAACAGGGGGAAAGCATTCATATGAAAGTAGTAATAATAGGTGGAGGACCTGCAGGAAGAACTGCTGCAATGGAAGCTGCAGGATTGGAAAATGATGTAACATTGATTGAAAAAAGTGGAATTGGAGGTACCTGTCTTAATGAGGGATGTATGGTAATTTGTGGATTAAACGACGTTGCTAAATTCATAAACACTGCCCATACTTCATCTGATTTTGGAGTAAATATTAGTGATATTACTATTTCATTTAAAAATACTGCTGCAGGTATTAAAAAAACTTTGAGTAAAATCAGGAAAATTTTAGAATATGAAACAAAAGACACTGGCGTAGAAATAGTCTCTGGAAATGCTGAAGTACAGAAAGGAGCAGTTTTAGTTGAAGGCAAGAAACAGGACTATGATAAATTATTAATAGCCACTGGAGCCAGACCATTCATACCCCCAATTAAAGGTTCAGAACATGCCATGACATACAAAGATGTGTTGGAAATTCCTGAAATTCCTGAAAAACTTAATATAATTGGCAGCGGGGTTATGGCCGCTGAATTTGCCAACATATTCTCCACTATGGGTTCTCAGGTCAAAATATTATGCAGAAAAGATTTCTTAAAAATGCTTGATCCCGATATAAAAAAATATGTGACAGATAAACTTCTAGAGGATGTTAAAATAATAAAAAATGTCCAGGTCAGTGAAATAAGCAGTAACTGGGTAGAGAGTAATAAAGGAAAATTAGAAGGCCATACGCTCTTAACCACTGGAATGGTACCTAACTCTGAAATTGTTAATGATTTAGTGGATACTGATTCTCGAGGTAACATATTAGTAAATAAAAGAATGGAAACCAGTGATAAAAATATTTATGCAGCAGGAGATGTAACTGGTGGAATTGCCAATACTCCTGTGGCCCGTATGGAGGGAATTGTGGCTGCCCGGAACATGTCAGGAATTATAACTGAGGCAGATTACCGATTTATACCCTCTGCAATCTCTCTTCAAGAAGATGTTGCTTTTTTAACCTCTGATAATTCATCTGAAAATAAGGAAGAATGGATTACAGGAGGTTTACCTGGATCTGCAGGTCCTGGAGCATTTTGGAAAGTTTTCGAAGGTAAAACAGGATTTACAAAGATAGTTATCCAGCCGAAAACAGGAGATGTTAAAAAAATATTCTCAATATCCCCATCTTCCCGTAACAGTATAGCATATATGTCCAAGATGTTAAGGGATGGTTATAAAACCTATGACTTTGATGATTTTATTGAGACACACCCCTCAACCGATGCCATATACAAATTAATGAGGTTTTTTGCTAAATTCAGCTAAAATCAACAATAACATACTTAAATTTAAAATAATTAAGAATAGGATAAATCCAAAATCTAAAAAGTAATGAGTGATCAAAACCAAAATGAGCTGAAAAAATGAAGGAAACATCAAATGATATAAAACCTTTCTCAGATGTAATTGAATTCCATGGTCATGTCTGTCCTGGATCTGCACTGGGTTATAAAGCTGCAGAACTTGCCTTAAAAAAATTATCTACAACCAAATCTCCAGACGAGGAATTAGTTGCTATTGTGGAAAATGATACCTGTGCTGTGGATGCTATACAAGTATTAACTGGTTGTACCTTTGGTAAAGGAAATTTGATATTCAATGACTATGGAAAACAAGTTTATACTTTCATTAATAGAGTAACTGGAAAAGCAGTTAGAGTATCCATTCTAGAATCATTCAATATGGACGAAATTGAGCCTTCCATAAGTGAAATTCGCCAGAAAGTGAAATCAAAAACAGCCAGCCAGGAAGATCTAGCAAAATTAAAAAATGCCGTGCTAAATGTTACCAATGAAATTATTAAAATGCTTCCAGAGAAAATATTCAAAGCAGAGTATGTTGAAGTGGAAATACCAGATAAAGCCACCATATTTGAAAGTATAAAATGTTCAAAATGTGAAGAAATGGTATCAACACATAGGATTATTAAAGAAGATGATGATTATGTCTGTATTCCCTGTTCAAAGCATTAATTTAAAGGAATGAGGTTATTTTATGATAAAATTTGTGAAAAATATTTACCATTTTTATGTTGAACGTTACAAAAAGCGATTTCTATATTCTTTCTTAATTTATTATCTACTTGTGATTTTTGGAGGAGTTGCAGGTTTATTTTTTTCAGCTTCAAGAGAGGGCACTGTTCAAACCGTGACCACTAGTTTAAATTCCACACTTCCCACTTTAGTCCAGGCAATTAGTGCTGGTGATTTAATTTCGGTAATTTTAACCATTTTCGGCTTCAACGCTTCTCTGGGTAGCTTCCTTTTTATAACGGTTCTTAATGTGATTGGTATTGGGACACTGGTATTTCTCTATAGGCCGTTTCTATGGGGTTTCATTTATGCCCCTATAAATCCACAGGCAACTATCTTGCTCATATATGTTATACCTACTTTAATACTGGAAGGTCTGGCATATGTCATGGCTTTTGCTGCAAGTACTGATTTTATACTCTCCATTATAAAACCCAGTGCTTTAGGAGAGACCAAAAGATTAGCTGCCTTTAAAAAAGCTTGGATATATAACTTGAAAAGTTATGTTTTAATCCTGATTGTGCTTTTTATAGCAGCAGTGGTAGAATCTGTAACCATATTCTATTTGATATAATTCTAAATCCAAGAATTTCCTCAATTAACAGAAATGGGGAAATTTCATATTTAATTATTATTTTTTAACTTGATCTACTATTATCTGGGCTATTTTTTCTGAAGATTTTAGTATTTCTTCCCCATATTTAGCTGCAGTAGTTTTGAATTCATTTAAATTATTTAGAACATCCATTAATACTTCATTTATATCTTCTAAATCAGATTCAACAACCGCACCGTCAAATAAAGATGCTATATTATGATAACGCCCATATTTTACTCTAACCAAAGATACTATGGGTAATTTACATGCTAAAGCCTCGTTAATCATCATTCCATCGTCTGATAGAACTGCAACATCTGTTAGCTGTAATAGATCCTGCATCCAATCCACATAACCTAAATAAATTACATTCTCTGATTTAAGTAGTTTTGTGCATTTTTCGTTGCGTATATTTCCAACCACCACAATATTGACATTAATATCACTTTTACCAAGTTTTGAAGCAGCCAAGGCCATTTTTTCAAATAATAAAGATCCTGAAGATAATAAAATTGTGGGAACATCTTCCCTATAATTAGCCGGCATCATTTTAACGGCTTTTTCTTGATTACCCTGTGTGATTTTATGTTCAACAGGATAATACGTCTTATATACCCTCTCGTTTACTGAATTTAACGTAAATAAGCTGGATTCAGGAAGCGCAATAGTTGCAGTTAAATTACTGCAAACTTTAGCATCCGTTGGTGTATTGGAAATTCCCACCCCTGGAACACCAGCAAATTTGGATGATATGCAGGCAATAACTGCCCCTCCACCGATAACCCCTATAACCACATCAGGACGGATTTTTCTGATTAGTTTAACTGTGCTAAACACTGCTTTAAGTGTTTTAAATCCTCCTTTAACTAGGGAAAGTTTGGTGGCTGCATGTCCACCGGCTTGAGGTATAGATGTTTCATGCCACTTTATATTATTTTTTTCAAAAAGAACTCCAGTTGCTCTTGGATCAAGTGCAAAATCACTTTCAAAACCATGATGAGTTAGAACCTTTGAAATATTGAGTGCAGTTACAGCGTCGCCCCCTTCACCTCTTCCTGTAACTAAAAATAGTGCTTTCATTAAATCACCTTTAATAAGTTAATAAAAATTTATTAATCAAGAAAGTATTTTATTCATACTATATCTAAATTTTGCAGTAATGTGAATCATTTAATCAGTAATGCATTTAATTTTAAGAATTTATAAATTTTTGTTGATTTAAATACATGATTACCCTATAACACGCTATGGGGTGCAAATGGGTTGTAAAACAATCTTCGAAATCCTAAAAATTTTAATAATTTGTTATTAATGATTATCCTTCGTTTTCCAAGTAAAATTCTGCGTAAAATATCTCCTAATCCTCCGCCGGTTAGAACATCCATGAAAAAATCTCCGAATGAAGGATCCATAATTTTAAGGTTATTCTGCATAAATTTTGTTAGATTATTTCGTCTAATTAATGCAATTACAATTACGGTTAAGATAAAAAGTAGCAACGTCCCCCAAAACCCGCCTAATACTGCATAGCTCATTCCCAAGGCCACTGCAAATGAATGATTCCCAATCTCGCCCATCATAATTTTGCCCTGGAAATCTAAAATAGCGTATCCTAAACAGGCTATCAACACCACCAAAGGTACGTACAATCCAAGTATGCCAAAATAGAACATGCTAAGCAGAATTATAGCACTCATTATGATTACTGTAGAACAAGCCGATCCTGGCTGCATATCCGCAATATTTAAGGGCTGGACCATTAAAGCTATAAGGATTGAAGCTGGTCCAAAATAGAAGTAACCAACGTATGCCACCATTAACATTCCTAATCCCCGTAAAAGCTGTCCAATTTCTACAGGTAAATTTTTAATTTTTTTTCGACCAATAATATCATCTAAAAATGCGAATACGCCTATTATTAAAATTAAGTCACGATAAGGTGATGGTAAAAATAATATCATGGCAATGAAAGGTGCTAAACCAACAGCACGAGGAGTTCCACCCCTTACTGAGGTATATAAATTGCCTCCCACTTTTTCAAATATTACTTTAAGTAAAACTGTCAAAAATGCAGAAACAATAAAAACTGCCAACAATGAAAGTTTAAGGTCCATATTACCATCCTATAACACAAATTTAATCTTTTGAAAATATCAAATTACATCATTTTCACTATCATTTTAACCCAGAAAATATCATTAAATCTGATTCTAACCCAAACTATACCTTAAAATTGCAGCAATACCACCCAGCGCCATTAACTGTTTTCCTCCTTCGTGCTCGCTGCTTACAATCATAACTTTACCACCCATAGTTTCTACCAGATCCATCAAATCCTCAACATCTTTCTGGCGAACCATTTCGTCAATTATTAATAATTGTTCAACTGCACCAGAATTAGCTGCCTCTTTAACATGTCTTTTACCATAACTGGCCAGTTTAGAGGATTTACCTACCTCTTCTAAGATCTTGTTTACCCAACTGATTTCCTGTCCAATTCTATTTTCAGCAGCCAGTTGATCTATAGTGCCTTTTTTAAGTACTTCGTTGATTCCTGTACGGCCACCAGAACCTGTACTTTCTATGATGCATATTTTAGCTAAATCCGGAAATTTTTCCTGTAAAAATTTGAAAAAATCTCCCTTGGTAAAGCCTGGCCCCGCGATGATAATGGTACTAATCTCTTTAAAGTTTAATAGGGCATTAACAACTTCATTATAAAATTCGATTATAGATTTTTGCCTATCTTTCTGTATTATTCTTTTTCCAGATATATTTCCTATTATAGGACCATAATAATCAATACCATACTGTTTTACAATTCCCAAATCAGCGACATCGTCTTCGATTGATATTATTACTGCTGAAGGTTTTTTTGATGATTTAATAGCTTCTTTAAGTCGTTTTAAGGTCCATCGGGACCATTTTTCCTTTTTAATTTTAATTGAATTTTTCAATTTTAAATCTATAGTGTGATGCGAACCTAAAGGCACCAGATCCTCGGGCCCTTTTTCTATGACTCCCGTAGCCCGTAATTTACCAGTGTATTTGTGGAAATTTACATCTTCAACTCGTATCCCCAAAAAAAAGGTTTTTTTTATTCCCCTATCACTTCTTATTCTCTCACCGGTCGTATCCTGAATTCTGCGGGTTGTTTTTGAAGATAACAAGTCGCCTTTCTCAATTATATGTGATAAATGCCATAAATCATCTAATATTTCTGGTATAAGCTCTATAATTCCCTTATTGAGATCTTCATAGACAATTTGCATTTTAAAACCTTTAAATTATTTTTTTTAAAAACCCTATAAGATATATACTATAACTTTATTATCATAATAGAAAAATAATTAGTTTATAAAAATCAATGTTTGTTGTGGTAATTATAATTAGCCCTTTTTCATGGAATAATTTTATCATATTTGAAATAATAAAAATTTAAAGTTTGATTTAAGTAGATAATTTTTCACAATTCAAATCATTGTGCGTAATATTAGGAGAATGTTTTATGGGAAAATACGAAGTCGGAAGCGCTATAATTATTAGTATATTGTTGGGAGTAATCTTTTTAATTCTTTTTGACGGATTACTGGCTTTAATCATAATTGGATTTGTAGCCACCTATCTAACCATACCAGAAAAAAGGAATATTAAAGTGGGAATATTTGCCTCTTGTGTGATGGGCCTCCTCATCTTCATCTACGGATTTTTTTATGTGCCCCAATTACCGAATGAATTATCTGTAAGCCTTATTCCAGACATATCCACCTTTATATCCGGATTCATAATCTTTGGATTAATATGTATAGGTATGGGTGCTGTGGGCGGATATTTGGCTGAAAAAGTATTTGGTTAAAGAAAAAGTATTTGATTAAAATTATTAAATTAAAATTATTAATATAATCTTAGCAAGATATGATTAACAATAATGAAATATTTGATTCAAATTTTAAGGCTAAATTATAACTTAAACACATGAAATATTAATAATATATCTGAAATTATAAAAAAATGTAGAATCCGTGCAAAACTGAGGTTAAAATGAAAATTTCAGTGATTGGTGGAACCAGAGGACTGGGTAAATGGATTGCGGAATTTTTGAAAAATAGAAATTTTGATGTTTGTATAACTGGTCGAGACAGAATTACTGGTGAGAAGGTTTCAAAAAAGTTAGAAGTTGAATATTCACAAGACAATGCAAAAACAGCATCCCAATCAGATGTAGTTATTATTTCTGTTCCTATTAACGTTACTGCTTCAGTTATAGAGGAAGTTGCACCGGTCATGAAACCTGGATCTCTTCTGATGGATGTAACTTCAGTTAAAGAAAAACCAGCAAAAGCCATGCAAACTTTTGTTCCGGAAGGTGTTGAATTTTTACCTACCCACCCTATGTTTGGACCTCGAATCAGATCATTAGATGGACAGGTTGTTGTTTTAACCCCTATCACTAGGGGCGAATGGTATGATAAAGTCATAAATTTTCTTGAAAATGATAATTCAAGGGTTTTAATCACCACTCCTGAGATTCATGACAAAATGATGAGCATTGTTCAGGGACTAACTCATTTTGCCTACATTAATATAGCAAGCACCATTGAAAACCTTCAAATTGATTTAAAAGAGTCTAGAAAGTTTGCAAGTCCCATATATAGTCTTATGGTTGATATGATAGCAAGAATCGTTGCTCAAAATCCTTATCTGGCATATTCTATCCAGACTGAAAATCGTTACAATAAAGAGACTCATGCTGCGTTTTTGGCTAATTCTAAGGAACTAAAAAAGATTATCGATGAAGAAGATCAGGAAAAATTCGTAAAAACTATGAGTGCCGCTGCCAAACATCTTGACGATCTTGAAGCTGCTCTTGGAAGATCAGATAAAGCCATAGCTGCTTTAACAGAAGAAATAAGAATTTTAAAAAAATCTTTGGGCCGAGAAGTAGGTTTAAGACACATTTATTCGGGTACTGTTCATTGTGGAATATTAAAAGAAATATCCCCTGATGAAGTAACGCTGATAAAAAATAGCAGTATTACAACCTTAAAATTATCTAATGTTGAAATTTTAAATGAGGATGAACTATTAAATTGGAAAATTCAGACTTATCCTAAAAAATACTTTGATGTTTCTGCTGTTTTTCCAAAAAATTGTAATCCTGAATTTATCGCCAGTTCCATTAAAAATATTAAGGATGTTGTTGATGCTCAGGTAATTGATGTTTATGAAGGAAAACAGGTCACTTCAGACATGATAAGTATTACCTTCAGATATAAAGTAATTGACAAAAATGCTCGAAAAAGTGTTGAAAAGTTTTTAAAGGGTTTTGGAGGCATTATTCGGTAAAAAAATTGCTTAAATTATTTTATATTTTTAACGTATTCTAATTTTATTTTTTTAGGTTTATTTACTTAATTTTGTAAATTTTATTTAATACTTTTAACCAAAACATTTATATACTATGATCAACGAATGTTATAGTAACAATAATTAACTAAAACATTTTTTATACTAAAATTTATTTTTAAGTAATTTAATAAATATAATATAATTAATAATCAATAGTGGGGTGTTTTATGGAAAAAAAAGAAATGCAATTAAAAGTTGCAGAAGCATTTTCCCAATCAGATGTTGGTAGATCAGTAGCCAGAATTGATCCAGCATGCATGCAAAAATTAGATTTGCTTGATGGGGATATTATTGAAATTGAAGGAAAAAAATTAACAGCTGCATTAGTAGCATCATCTCAATCAGACATAGGCCTTGGAATTGTAAGAATTGACGGCTACATGAGAAAAAACGCTGGAACTTCCATTGGAGAAGAAGTAACCGTAAGACGAGCAGAAGTTAAAGAAGCACAAAAAGTAGTCTTAGCACCTGTAGAACAACAAATACTAATCAGGGGAGATGTAACACAAGCTTTTGCTGGTAGAGTACTATCCAAAGGAGATATAATAGTTTCTGGAGTAAGACAACAACAGACCATGAGAGGTGGATTATTTGATGAATTCTTCAGAGAAATGCCAGAGGTTTCACCACTTGGAGAAATAAAACTAGCTGTAGTCTCAACCAAACCAGTCGGAATAGTAAAAGTAGGTCCCATGACTGATGTGGAAGTCCAACAACAACCAGTGGATGTTTCAAAATTGGAAGGTGTGAAAACTTTCGTAGATGTTACCTATGAAGATATAGGTGGACTTAAAGAAGAAGTTAAAAAAGTCCGTGAAATGATTGAAATTCCACTCAAACGACCAGAACTCTTTGAAAGATTGGGGATAAGCCCACCAAAAGGAGTATTAATGCACGGTCCTCCAGGAACTGGTAAAACTTTGCTGGCTAAGGCTGTGGCCAATGAAAGCGATGCGCATTTCATTGCTATAAATGGTCCAGAGATCATGAGCAAATATGTGGGTGGTTCTGAAGAACGACTAAGAGAATTATTTGAAGAAGCAGAAGAAAATGCACCTTCCATAATATTCATAGATGAAATAGATGCAATATCTCCAAAAAGAGAAGAAGTGAGTGGAGAAGTTGAAAGAAGAACCGTTGCTCAACTCTTAACTTTAATGGACGGTCTAAAAACCAGAGGACAAGTAGTGGTAATTGGAGCTACTAACAGAGTAGACGCACTTGATCCTGCAATCAGACGACCTGGTAGATTTGATAGGGAAATAGAAATAGGTGTACCAGATAAAGACGGTAGAAATGAAGTTCTACAAATTCACACCCGGGGAATGCCCCTGGATGAAAAAGTTGATCTGGATGAAATTGCAGATGTTACCCACGGATTTGTAGGTGCAGACCTGGAATCCTTATGTAAAGAAGCAGCAATGAGAGTTCTAAGAAGAATACTTCCTGACATAAAAGCTGAAGAGGAAATACCTAAAGAAACTCTTCAAAAAATGATCGTGAAAAAATCAGACTTTAAAGAAGCTCTAAAAGAAATTCAACCATCTGCACTGAGAGAAGTTTTAGTACAGGTACCTAATGTAACCTGGGAAGACATCGGTGGATTAGAAAATACTAAACAAGAACTGCAAGAAGCTGTAGAATGGCCCTTAAAATATCCAGAAAATTTCGAAAAATTTGGGGTAAGACCACCCAAAGGCGTGCTAATATACGGACCACCAGGAACCGGTAAAACTCTGCTAGCTAAAGCTGTAGCCAATGAAAGTGATGCTAACTTTATAGCCATTAAAGGCCCAGAATTACTATCTAAATGGGTAGGAGAATCTGAAAAAGGAGTAAGAGAAGTTTTCCGAAAAGCAAGACAAACTGCACCAACAGTGATATTCTTTGATGAAATAGACTCAATTGCCTCCACCCGAAGCGGAGCAGACTCTGATTCTGGAGTTACAAAAAGAGTAGTAAACCAATTATTAACGGAAATTGATGGAATGGAAGAGTTACAAGACGTTTCAGTAATTGCTGCGACTAACCGGGTTGATATTATAGATCCTGCCCTGGTAAGACCTGGCCGATTTGACCGACACATTAAGGTAGATGAACCAGATGAAGCAGCAAGAATTGCAATATACAAAGTTCACACCAAAGACATGCCACTGGCAGAAGATGTGGACATTGAAAGACTTGCTAAAATGAGTGCAGGTTATGTTGGTGCGGACATAGAAGCAATATGCCGTGAAGCAGTGATGTTAACCCTTAGAGAAAATCTAAATGCTGAAAATGTTTCAATGAAATCCTTCAAAGAAGCAATGAAAAAGGTTAAACCAAAAAGTGAAGTTGAAATGGTCCAATACCATTAAAAACTTCAACATGAGAAGTAATTAAATTAAAACTTCTCAGTTCTTTTTTTATAAATAATATTTGTCTAATTCTGCCTGTGATTAATAAATGAATGTTTATTAGGTTAATTTATTTTAAAAACTTATTTTTTACCAGTATATCAAAAAATTTATTCATTTAAAAAATAGATGGAATAAAATGATTATACGCAATTTTTCTTCAAATTCCATTAAATTGTTTTAGTAAGTATAGTTGATTTGAATTTATAATTAATTAAAGAAGTTATAATTAATTAAAAACTAAATAAATTATTAAATTTAATTAGAAGAAAACCATTTATTACAAAAATCAATTTTATATTTAGTAAAAATAAATTCTAAAAAAATGAATAAAAAGGTTAATAATTCGTGGCAATTCTTAATTACAATGTTCAGGTGAAAAAATGAGTTACAAAGTTAAAGACATATCACTGGCACCACAAGGTAAAAAGAAAATTGAATGGGTTCAACGGCATATGCCTGTATTAGAAACCATAAAAAAAGCATTTCAAAAGGAAAAACCCTTTGAAGGAATAACAATTGGATCATGCTTACATCTTGAACCAAAAACTATTAATTTAGGTTTAACTTTCCAGGCAGGAGGCGCAGAAGTTGCCATGACCGGATGTAACCCTCTTTCTACCCAGGATGATGCTACCGCAGCCGGGGCTGCTCTGGGACTTAACATGTACGGTTGGAGGGGTGAGAACAATGAAGAATACTATGCAAACATTCATCAGGTGCTTGATCACCAGCCAGACATCATAATTGATGATGGTGCCGACATGATATTTCTCATACACAAGCAAAGACCAGAGCTAATAGAAAATATTTTAGGTGCGTGCGAAGAAACCACCACCGGAATACATAGACTAAAGGCTATGGCTGAAGACAAAGCTTTGAAATTCCCAGTGATGGCGGTAAACGATGCTTACACTAAATATTTATTCGACAACCGTTACGGAACCGGCCAATCCACCTTCGATTCAATTATGGGTGCCACCAATGTATTGATCGCAGGAAAAACCGTGGTCGTATGTGGATATGGATGGTGTGGTCGTGGAATTGCTATGAGGGCTGATGGACTGGGTGCAAATGTTATTGTTACTGAAATTGATCCTATAAGAGCTTTAGAAGCTAGAATGGATGGTTTTAGAGTAATGAAAATATCGGAAGCTGTTAAACATGCGGACCTGCTTATAACTGCCACTGGAGACATTGACGTTGTTGCTGGGAAAGATTTTGAATCAATGAAAGACGGATGTATAATGGCCAATTCTGGTCACTTCAATGTTGAAATCAATAGAAATGACCTTGAAAAGATGTCTGTTAAAAACAGTAAAATCAAGGCAGATATTGAAGAATTTGTAATGAATGATGGAAGAACTTTATATCTTCTGGCAGACGGCAGACTTGTTAATTTAGCATCAGAACGAGGCCAAGGACACCCCGCAGAAATAATGGACATGAGCTTTTCCATGCAAGCCTTATCCGCCAAATATTTATTGAATGCAGATTTAGGAAATGAGGTTTATAAATCACCTGATGATATAGACAATTACATTGCTAGACTGAAATTAAAGGCTATGAACATAGAAATTGATGAGTTGAGTCCTGAACAGATAAAATATCTTGAAAATTGGGAAGAGGGAACCTAAACCTTCTTATTTCTTTCCAGTTCGAAAATGATAAATGAGTTACATGAGTTTTTTTAAAATTATTGATAAAAGTAGTGAACCTGTCCGTTTATTTATTGGGGGAGTGCATGGTAAAGAGGGCTCAACAACCATTGAAGCCTTAAATCAAATTAATAGTCATGATGTTAATGATGGAAAGCTTCTTATATACAATTGTGATGAAAGTCCTTATATCAGTACTTTAGATGAAGGTTATTACGATTCAAAGATAGGCAAAGAGATTTTGTCCCTGATAAAAACCTACAAACCCAAGATTTATGTTGAACCACACTGTTATAAATCTTCTAATTATGAGAAATTAACTGATAAAAATAGGAAAGAAAAAGTTGGAGTTCCTCCACTTATAGAACTCAAGTGGGGGGTTCTAATTGGTTCAGTATCTCCATTTGTTAGGTTGAACTGCTTCAAAAGAGAAGATGTGTGTATTACACTTGAAGTACCATGCAAACCATCACCAAAAGCGCTGAATTTGTATACGCAGGTTCTTAAAATTGTTGCAGGTTCAAAAAATAGAAAAGAAATAGAGGACAAATTAAAGGGAGAATTTCCTTCCCAAATAAAAACAGCACGTAAGTATGCTATTGAATTTTTTGGAGATTATCCTCCGTTCTAATTAACTTGTTTTAACTGAATTCAATCACCAGAATAACCCTCTATTAAGAGAAATACCATTCTCATTGCACATCTGGATTAAATATTCTGTAGGGAGGAAAAAGTTAAATCCTTGTTTTTCAAATCCCTGGACTAAAATACCAATGGCTTTACCATTTTTATCGCATACCGGGCCTCCACTACTCCCACTATCTACCGCAGCATCAGTTTGATAGTATTTTATTCCTGACGGTGATGGTCTTTCTCCACTAACTATTCCTTGAGTTAAAGTTGCAGTGTAAATACTATTCCATAGTTCATCACTGGCCTCTGTTGTAGATACATCTTTATAAAAGGCAAACTGTTCCATAGGGTATCCGTATATACGTACATCATCACCTACTTCGATTTTTTCAGAACTAACAGAAAGTGCAGGTAGATTATAAACATTATCTACCTTTAACAGCGCAACATCTATTTCATTTTCAGAATTTCCCATATCCACTAATTTAGCTACAGGAGGATTGTTGGGACTATCTGGAAATGCAGGTCCCCTAATATAAATATCATGCTGATATTTAGTAGCTTTGACTGCTCCTGCTTCCATAAATGTTGAAGTTAAATCATCTAAGTCACTTTCAGTCATATTTTTCAAAACTTCAGGATAATATTTCTGTAAAAATATATACATGGCTGCTTTATCTACATAATATTTTATATCATCATCATTCATTTTTCGAATAACGCCTTTCTTACTTATGTCCCATGGATCAGCCACAACATGAGCAGCAGTTGCAATATAACCGTCACCAGTTATAATAAATCCAGATCCACTACTGATTCCATAATATTCAACATTAACTGTATAATTCTTGTTATTTGTAGGATCAGTGACAATAGAAGTTCCTGAAACAGCTGAAACAATGAATACTGCAGAATTTTGGGGTTTTGGTGAAGAAAAAGTTGAAGATATTGCAAAGACCCCTACTATGGCCACCAGCACAATAAGTGCACCTACAATTAAAATTAATTTAGTATTAGTTTTGTTTTTAACTGGTTTTTCGGAAGTTTTAATATCTTTTGAAGATTGTTTTGATGTTTTACTATTATCTTGTTCAGATTTAGGATTTATATTTTGTATGGGAATACTTTTTAAATCGTAACCACAATTTGCACAAAATTTAGAGCCATCCGAATTTTCTTTACCACATTTCGGGCATTTCATATTATATATCCCCTTATAATGAATTTTCAAATATGAAATATTTCTAATTTCTAATAATCTCTGTTACTGTATTATAAATCTTTTCAATTAGTTCTAATCCTAATTTTTATTGTTATTATTTAAAAAAATCTTATGGCCATAATTGTAGAAATTTAATCCGGCTGAAACCTATTTATATGGTTAAAACCAATCTTCCAAACTTTTTTGAGTAATATTCAATCCTTTTATCTTTTCTACTGCATTTAGAACTCGATCCTGTGAAAAACTGTGTTCTCCACTTAAAAAATCGATTAGCTCATCTTTATCTGGTTTTTTCCATTTTATCTCATAATCAACTGCAACATCAGGTTTTAGAAATATATCTCGAAGGACAGCAGGATCAACTTCCATTTCAACATCTAAATGTTTTATAACACTGTAAATATCTTTATGTTCCTTTAAGAGTTTTAAGCCAGTTTTTGCACCTACACCTTTTATTCCCTGATTGAAATCAGTTCCAACCAGTATTGCTACATCTACCAGTTGTTCTCGAGTTATGTCCAAATTATTTAAAACTTTATTTAATTCAAACATTTCTAAATTAGCTCTTGTAGAGGAGATAGCTAAATTCCTTACCATGAGGGGTGCGCCAAATAAAATACAGTCATAATCTTGAGATGCAACACACCATGCATCGCCATTTTGAACCATGTATGTGGCTTGAGCTTCTCCTTCCCCCACAGCTTGGATAAATGGTATTCCCATGAGATCTAAAAGTTTTTTTGAACTTTCAATAATTTCTGCTGACATTCTTGAAGATCTAACAGCATATTTACGAGCTTCCTCTATTTCCCCCTTTTCAAGGGCCTTTTTCCATTTTTTCTCAGATTCAATCCTAATCTCGCTTCTTTTAGTTTGAGTATCTCCTTTTAAAGAATGTGACTTTCCATCGAATACATAAACCGGTTTTATTCCTTTATCTACCAGTGCCGAGGTTCTGTATAAAAGTCCACTTAAATGAGATGTTACTCTACCCTGGTGATCCTTTAGTGGTGTGCCATCCTGCTGGCGTATGCTTGATAAAAACTGATAAAGAGCATTAGCCGCATCAATAGCTACTATTTTACCCTTCAAATCTTCAAATTTTATCTCTTCTGGTTTCACAATATCTTTAAGTTTCACGCCCATACAATCACATTCATCAACTGCTGGTAAAATGTTTAAAACATTATTATATTTATAAAATTTGAAATAGTTATCATATATTCAATTTTTAAAATAAAGAATAGGGAAATGTTTCCTTGATTCTTATAAGAACCATGTCTTTATGGATAATATTATAAGTCCTGGTTAACATCATAGAATCTGTATTAAAAATATCAGAAAGTTCCTGGCTGGGTTTTTCTACACCGATCATCTTAATTTCTCTTCGAGACTCAATATTATGCTTTTTTAGAATTCTACCTATAGGAATATCTGCTCTAATTAAGTCCTCTCTAAAACTATTATTAAGTCTTTCAACTGGTATGTAGGAGACTGCATGAATCAGGGGCTTTTTGCGTCCCATGATAACCACCCTATAATTTATTGTATCCCCTGCAATAATATCCAGTGCCCTAGCAATTTCTTCATTAGATTCCTGAAATTCTTGGGTCATGGTTTTAATATTGATTTTACCGCCATTTAAAACATCTAATATAGTTGTGACTGAACCGTCTGTAGCTAAAAGAATTTTTTGAGTATTAGAAAGTTCACCAATCTTTTTTTCAACTTTTTTTATCTCATCAATGATGTTAATATCCATTTTGCTCACTATGTTTATTTTTTTATGATATATTATAGTGATAACTAAGATATAGTCATTTAACTAATGATTCCGGGTTTTTAATTACGCCCTCTACTGCTGAAGATGCTACCACAGCAGGATTTGCCAGATAAACTTCTGAATCAGGGTCGCCCATTCTTCCTAAAAAGTTCCGGTTGGTGGTGGCGATCGCTGTTTCCCCAGAGCCTATTACTCCCATGTGAGCACCTAAACAAGGCCCACAACCAGGATTACAAACTATTGCTCCTGCAGATATAAATTTGTCAATAATATCTTCTTTTAAGGCATTAGAATAAATTTCTGCAGAAGCGGGGATTACTATTAAACGAACGTCCGGGTGTACCTTTTTATCTTCCAAGATTTGGGATGCTATTCTTAAATCTTCCAGACGACCATTGGTGCATGAACCTATAAAAGCCTGATCTATGTGCACCCCTTCGACCTTGGAAATATTTTTTACATTATCTACATTATGTGGACATGCCACCTGCGGTTCCATATCATTTATATCAAATAAATATTCTTTTTCATATTGGGAATCTTTATCAGATCTTACTATCTCAAAAGAATCACCGGACCTTTCTTTTAAATATTTCAATGTCAGAGGATTAGGTTCCATTATTCCATTTTTTGCCCCCATTTCCACTGCCATATTACACATGGTCATTCTTCCCGATACATCCAGGGATTCTACTGTTTCTCCGTGAAATTCAAGTGATTTATATGTTGCTCCATAAGAGCCAATTTCACCAATAACATTCAAAATAACATCTTTCGCAGTTGTATATGGTCCTAAATTACCAGTTATAATGATTTCATATGCTTCAGGAACCATAAACCATGTCCTGCCGGTTGCAAAAATCATAGCCATATCTGTAGCCCCTACACCTGTAGCAAATGCTCCAAAGGCCCCATAAGTACATGTGTGAGAATCTGCACCTACAATAACTTTTCCAGGGTTTATATATCCTTTTTCAGGGAGAACCTGATGACATATGCCCTCTCCATGAGTGTAAATATTCTTTATCCCTTGTTCCCTGGCAAATTTCCGAGTTACTTTTTGAAATTCTGCAGAACCAATATTATTTGCAGGTAAATTATGATCAAAAACAATAACAATCTTTTCATTATCCCATACTGTATCTGCAATTTTTTTAAATGTATTTATGGTAGGTGGGGAGGTTCCATCATGTGTCATTGCTAGATCTACATCTACCTTAATTAGTTCGCCGGGATTAACTTCCCTTTTTTGGGAGGCCCTTGCTAAGATTTTCTCGGTAATATTCATATCAAAAACCACTAACAATCAATTTTATAATCATTCTAAACAATAAAGAAGATTCAAACTATTTTTTATTGAAAACTTTTCATTGCTTTATATTTTTAGAAGTCCACCGGTCCGCGGATGGATTTAACTATCTTATTGAATAATTTGTCGTTAATATATTTACCCTCTTCTCTTTGCATTTTAACTTGTTCAACGATTTCACATAATTCGTCTCTAGTCACTTCTATTCCGCATTCTTGAAGTTTTGCTTTTACTGCCCGGCACCCTGAATGTTTACCTAAAACTATCCTCCTATGATGGCCTATTAATTCTGGTAGAAATGGCTCGTATGTTAATGGTTCTTCAATAACTGCGTCAACATGTATACCTGATTCGTGACGGAACACATTTCTTCCAACTATAGGCTTGTTATCAGGTATCTTCATGTGAGTAAGTTCCTCGACCAGTTTGGAAAGCTCATAAAACACCTTTATATTAAATCCGAGATCAACCCCATAAACCATAAGCAGAGCCATTATCAACTCTTCCAGAGAAGTATTACCTGCCCTTTCACCTATACCATTAACTGTGGTTGATATGGCATTTCCTCCTGCTAAAAGTCCTGCGATTGAATTAGAAAGAGCCAAACCAAAGTCATTATGGCAGTGCATAGCAATATCTACTTTTAGATGTGATCGAAGCTCCCTTACCAAAAAATCCATACCATATGGATTTATAGCCCCTACAGTATCAGCTATGTGAATTCTGTCAACACCATAATTTTCTGCTTTTTTATAAATTCTTTTAAGGAAATCTAAGTCTGTTCTGGTTGCATCTTCGGCTGAAAAAGCCACAAATATCCCATGATCTTTAGCATACTCAATTGATTTCATACATACATTCAGAGCTTGATCCTTGGAAAGTTTTAGTTTGTGTTGCAAATGAATATCTGAAGTTCCCATGAATGTTATTATGCCATCAACATCACAATCCAACGCTACATCAATATCTTCCTTCTTAGTACGGGAGAGAACAATTATATCTGCATTTAAATCTTCATTAACTATGGCCTTTACTGATCTTTTTTCTTCATTGGATACTATGGGAAAACCAGCTTCAATCTGGTGAATTTTAAGTTCATCCAGCTTTTGGGCTATTTTAAGTTTTTCAGGGGTTCTTAAACAAACCCCTGGTGTTTGTTCACCATCTCTTAAAGTTGTATCATAGATGGTAATATTCTTTGGAAATTCTAAATTCACTTCTTTATTGAAAGGACTTACAAAATACTTCAAATTATACCCACCATTATTTAGATAATAGATTTAAACTTGAAACTTTTCTAAAGGAATTAATCTATTTAACTTTACGCTTTATAATTAAAATATTTACCCATATGGAATGATAAAAAAAATACATTTCCATTTTAAATTATCCATTTTTTTATATTATCGTACTTTTTTATAATAATCAAATTTTACAATTTAATATATGGTTATTTTCTCGAAAGTCAAGTATTGAACCAATTAAATATAAATTCCCATAAGTTCCAGATAAGATCTTCTTTCAAATCCATCTGTAATTCCTATTTTTTTATATATTTCGAAAATTTTTTCTACAGAATCTTCAAAATTTTCGCCTTCATTGGCTTCAGTTTCGATTTCCACAAACGTTCCTACATCCCGAACTTCATCCAGACTTATAATAAAACTATGGTAGTGGTAGATAACTCTTTTTTTATTAACATTTGCAACGGGAATGAATCCAATATTTTCCAGAATAGAAGACATTTTTTCCAAATCTTCAATTTCAACTTCTATTTCTTTTCGGGTTTTACTAACAGCGTCCATCTTCGCTCCTTTATATGTTAAAATTAATTTTTCATATTTTGAATTTTCTAAACCCGGTTGGGTAACCTTTCTAATTCGAAGTGCCTCATCTGTTTTAGCAAAATCACGGTGGGGTGCATTAAAGTAAATATCATCCTGAAGCTCAGTTTTTATAAGCTCAGCATCTAACTTGGCCAAAGCATTTTTAACTGGACTGAAATCGTTTACATGGGCTTTAACTTCAACTTCTATCATTATATCACCTGAATTATTTGATTTTAGTGAGGACAATTAAACTTAGGACATCCCCCAGAAAATTCTGGATCAACATTTAAATATTCTTTATTAGAATCCGTTTCTGGGAAATTGTTAAGGTATATGACCTGTTCCTTTTTAGTTCCATATCGATAGATAGTAATTCCTTTACATTTTAGTTTATAGGCTAAGATAAAAATATTTTTTATATCGTCCTGGGATGCGTCTGTAGGTAGATTAACTGTTTTAGAAACAGCATTATCCACATATTTTTGAAAACTGGCCTGCATCTTAACATGACATTGTGGAGGGATATCATAAGCAGTTACAAATAATCTTCGAATTGTTTCTGGAATTTCTTCAATATTTTGGATGGAACCATTTACTGCAATCTTTTTTAAGATACTTTCGTTAAAGAATCCTTCTTTTTCTGCTATTTTCTTAAAAACAGGGTTTATTTCCATTAATTTAGTACCATCCAATACTTTTCTAACGAAACTAACTGCAAATAAGGGTTCTATACCACTAGTAACACCAGCCAATATACTTATAGTTCCAGTAGGGGCAATAGTAGTAGTGGTAGCATTTCTCATTGTCTCAAAGCCGTTATCATACCATTTACTATCCTTGAAGTTAGAAAAAGATCCTCTTTCCTTACCCAATTTGATTGAAGCTTCTGTTGCCTTTTTGGATATGAATTTCATAATTTCTTCAGCTATTTTTAAAGCGGGAACTGAATCGTACGGAATTCCGAGCATTAAAAGTAGATCAGCAAAACCCATAACTCCTAGACCAATTTTACGATTTTTTAGTGTTTCATTTTCAATTTTAGGTGACGGATAATTATTAACGTCGATTACGTTGTCTAAAAAGTGTA
Organism: Methanobacterium sp. BRmetb2; assembly: GCA_003491285.1. Lineage (NCBI taxonomy): Archaea > Methanobacteriati > Methanobacteriota > Methanobacteria > Methanobacteriales > Methanobacteriaceae > Methanobacterium > Methanobacterium sp. BRmetb2. The sequence continues at coordinate 1,362,533 of CP022705.1, read as the reverse complement.
CTGCTACATTTACAATGTATTCTAATCTTTTCCAGTTAATTTTACCATTTTTAAATATTTTGGTTAAATTAATTGAACCTAAATTGCATGATTCATAATCCATAAGTGGTTGTTCCCCACAAGGATTTGTTGCAGTAATTTTTCCAAGTTTAGGTACAGTATTGTGCCTGTTTATTTCGTCTATAAAAATTAATCCAGGATCTCCTGTTTTCCACGCCATCTCCACTATTTTATCAAATAAGTATCTTGCCTTAAGTTTTCTTACCACTTGTCTATTTCTGGGATTTATTAATTCATAATTCCCATCACTTAACACTGCATCCATAAAACTATCTGGAACCGCTACCGACAGATTAAAATTTTTAAACAATCCTTCCTGAACCTTTGACGAAATAAAATCAAGTATATCTGGATGATTAACATCCATTACCGCCATATTTGCCCCTCTTCTTCTTCCTCCTTGTTTAATTACATCAGTTGCCACATCAAATATGCGCATAAACGAAACCGGTCCTGACGCAATACCTTTAGTTGATTTTACAACATCTCCCCGGGGTCGAAGCTGTGAAAAAGAAAAACCAACACCGCCACCTGATTTATGGATAAGTGCCATATATTTTAGTGAATCAAATATAGCTCCCATAGAATCTTCAACAGGTAAAACAAAACAAGCAGACAGTTGATTAATTTGAGTTCCAGCATTCATTAAAGTTGGTGAATTTGGAAGAAATTCCAAATTAGACATTAAATCGTAAAATTTCTCTTCAATTGACTTTAAATCAATATCTGGTTCGTATATTTCATCTACTACAGAAATTGCTTTAGTTACTCTTCTAAACATACCTGATGGTGTTTCAATAAGTTTACCACTCTCATCTTTGAGTAAATATCTCTTTTTAAGGATTTTAATAGCATTTACAGATAGTTTTACTTCATAAGATTTTGCAAAGTTTTCTACTTTTCTTATATTCCCACGGCCTTAGTTTTAATCGAGTGAAACTAAATATAAAAATTTTATAGGAATTTTGTAAGAAAAATTTAGTTAATAATGTATTTTGATTAATGAATCTTGGAATAATACTTAATTTTAAGATTTGTATTGCTTAAAATATTATTTATTCTACGTTTTTTTCTATAAAGTTTTCTAAATAATTTTTTGCATCATGGATCTGCAATAAATAATCATTTATAAGTCTTTCAAGAAGTTCGTATGGTTTTATTCTATGATCCCTCTCATCTACAATTTTTTTCTTAACTTTTAAAGATTCTTTTTTATTTAATTTCTTATTAAATACTTTCATTACTTTAACTGGTTTATTCAACTCTTCAATTCTCTTTAGATATTCTTTTCGAATGGAACGCGTGTCCATGCGAATATTATAGTTTATCTTAAGTAAAGTCTTTTCAATTTTCTTTAATTTGACGAGTAATTGTAAAGCTTCTGCAACCGAATCAATATCTAGATTTAAACCTTCGATTTCTAGATTTGAAATTTCTTCACGGTAGAATCTTGGATCTAAAACCATTATTTCCCCTTTTATATTGATATTTTTCTATCACCGTATGAAGTACTATTAGAACAATATATTTAATAAAATGTTTATTTAAATACTAAAAAACTTAAAAAACAATACGTGTAAAGTATGATATAATATAATGTAAATATTTGAATGATAAAATTAGTTGATAGTTTTAAAAAAATTTTCTCTGATTTTGTAAATGAAAAATAAGGGTTTCTAATCATTTTTATTTTGATTTAAGCCAATAAAATTTATAGAATAGGATATTATTTATCTAGATTATTTTTCATATTTACTGTTAAAGACAAAAAAATATTTTTTATAATATAAAGTAATATAAATAACCCTTTATAAACCATATAAAAAATGTATATAAATAAATCGTGATTATTCGGAGGTATATATTTGACAGATGTAGAAATAAAAATCGAAAACATCGTGGCTTCTGCAACATTAGGAAAATCATTAGAACTTAAACAAGTTGCACCTGCATTAGAAGGCGTAGAATATAATGTAGAAAATTTTCCAGGATTAGTATATAAATTGAAAGAGCCAAAAACCGCTGCCCTGATATTTGGTTCAGGTAAATTAGTTTGTACTGGAGCTAAATCTATAGAAGATTCTAAGAAGGCTATTCACATTGCAGTGGATAAAATGAGAACACTAGATCCAGATATTCCTAAAGAGTTTGAAATAAAAATTCAAAACATTGTAGCTTCAGCCAATTTAGGTAAAACCTTAAATCTGGAAGCAGTGGCCTTAGGATTAGAAAACACAGAATATGAACCAGAACAATTCCCTGGTTTAGTTTACAGACTTGGCGACCCAAAAGTAGTATTGCTTTTATTTGGTTCCGGGAAAGTAGTTTGTACTGGGGCTAAGAGTTTTGATGACGCTAAACTCGGTGTTGCTAAAACTCGAGAGCGTTTAGAAGAATTGGATTTGATTTAAACTCGGTGGTATTATTGATTAAGCTTGTAGTTTTTGATCTTGACAACGTAATTATTGATGGCGAGGCTATAGATGAAATTAGTAAGTTAAAAGGCGTCGACAAAGAAATAACAGAAATAACAGAAAAAGCCATGCAAGGCGAATTAGATTTTGAAACAGCAATTAAAGAGAGAGTATCTTTACTTAAAGGGACTTCAGTCGAAGATATACAGAAGGTTGTTGAAAAAATACCGCTGATGGAAGGAGCTGAAGAAACTATTAAAGAACTCAAAAATAAAGGGTATAAAATTGCGACAATAACCGGTAGTTTCGAAATCATATCCAACCATATTAAAGACAAATTAGGATTGGATTTTGCTTTTTCAAACAGTCTCATGGAAGAAGATGGTTTACTAACCGGAGAAGTTGAAGGCCCCTTGGTAAAAGGTTCAAAAGCAGATGTTCTAAAGGAACTATCTGAAAAAGAAAACATATCATTAGAAAATTGTGTTGCTGTTGGTGATGGAGCTAATGATATATCCATGCTTAAATCTGTTAAATTAGGAATAGCATTTAATGCTAAACCTGCAGTTAAAGAAATAGCAGATGTTGTTATTGATAAAAAAGATTTAAGAGAACTTTTAACTCATTTAAATACTGATGGCGACGCTGAAGAGACTGATGGTGATTATGAAATAAAATCAGTTAACCTGGAACAAAGCAATGAAAAGCTGCTTAATGAAAAGCAAACTTATGAAAAAATGCTAACAAAAGTTGCAGAAGAGAGAGATAAGCTTAATCAGGAAGCTAAAAATTTCAGAACGCTAAGAGATGATCTTAATAGTAGTCTTAAAGAAAATCTTAATAATGCCATAGAATTCCGGGACAAAAGAAACAAATTCAACGAAGAAGTTGAGAAAAACAAAAAACTTCGTGAAAAAGCTAATAAAGAACTTAAAAGTATGGAATGGGCTTCTGGTAAGAAAGATCGTATTAAAATTGAAAATGAAATTAAAAAGATTGAAAAAACCATAGAAACCAAGGTTTTGGATATTAGAAAAGAAAATGAATTAGTCAAAAAATCTACAGATCTTCGAAAAAAGCTTAAAGAAATCCAGGAAGACGAAGAAGTTCGAGAAGAAGCTCTTGAACTTAGAAAAACATCAGAATCATATCATGCTAAAGTTGTTGAATTTTCAGATGAAGCACAAATTGCCCATGATAAAATGCTTGAATATTTCAAAAAAACAGATGAAATACGAAGCAAAGCCGATGATGCCCATAAAAAGTTTGTGGAATGCAAGGAAAAAGCATCAGCAAAACATGACAAATTCCGGGCAATTTTAGATGAAATCCACAAAATAAATAAAAAAATTGGTAAAGTCAAATCAGAGAAACGCCATATTGAAAACAAAGCTAGTAAAAAACGAAATTTACAAGAAAAAGAAAAAGCTGAAGAGATATATCAAAAATTCAAAGAGGGTAAAAAACTCAGTACTGATGAGTTACTACTGCTTCAAAAACACAACATTGTTTAAGGGATTAAATCCCTTTAATATTTATTTAAATTCTAAATTATATTCTGTAATCATTTACGAGGAGATAGATTCTGTAAATAATGTCCATTATGAGGTTTCCATGATGATAAAAGATAAAAAGGAAGTAAAATCTGAAAAGATTGAAATTTGCTTTATTTGTAATAAAGAATTTGACATGAATGAAGATGATATTAGTAGATACATTCATGGGAAATATCCACTCTGTCCTTATTGTTCCGAGTTTTATGGATTTTATTAATTTTATTTATTAATTAATCTTTTTTTAGATACTTAAATAAATTTTAAAGTGTTAAAATAAGGCCTAATTTAGTTAATGTGCATTTTTTAGGTTTTATCAATATTTTATTAAATAGGATTTTCAAATTTATCCTTCTTATTTAAATATATTAACTAAAAATAATCCACTAATTATGTACTTATATTAATAATATGAAAATCGAAAGAAGTTATGTAATAAATGCAACAGTTAATTTAAACGATAATAATTTAATTTAAAATAATCATAACAATGAATTGAGTGATATTATGCATGAGGTTATAATCTGCGAGAAACCAAAATCATCTGAAAAAATAGCCAGCGCACTCTCCAGCAACGCGGTTAAAAAAAGTTATAAAAGAGTTCCTTATTACGAATTTGAAGAAAATGGTAAAAAAACTACTGTTTTAGCTGCAGTTGGCCATTTATACTCACTTGCACCTAAAAATTCCCGGCAGAAAAAAATATTTGATATTGACTGGAAACCTCTGTATGAAAAAGACAAAAGCAAAAAATATGTTAAAAATTACATTGACGCCATTATAAAGTTCGCAAAAAATGCTGATAAATTTATTCATGCTTGTGATTATGATATAGAAGGTACATTAATTGGTTATAATGCATTAAAATATGCTTGTGGGGAAAAAAGTTTAGATAATGCATTTAGAATGAAATTTTCCACTTTAACTAAGGAAGATGTGTTAGATGCATATGAAAATCCTATAGATATTGATCTAAAACAGGTGGATAGTGGTATTGCACGTCACGTACTTGATTTTCTCTTTGGAGTAAATATATCTAAATATTTAACAGATTCTGTGATGAAAGCCACCTCCAGGTATATTCAACTTTCTGCAGGTAGAGTTCAAACTCCAACTCTATCTATACTGGTTGATCGGGAAAAAGAGATTAAAGAGTTTATACCAGAGCCTTACTGGATGATCAAAGCTGATTTAGAGGGCGGAATACTCGCAGATCATAAAAGAGGCAAAATTTTTGATAAAAAAGAAGCGGATTCTATTTTAAAAAATTGTGAAAACAAAGATGCGCTGGTTGAAAGTATCAATTTACGGGAAAGTAAAAAGAGACCTCCCGTACCCTTTGATCTGGGAACTTTACAATCAGAAGCATATGGTTTATTTGGTTTTAGTCCAAAAAAGACCCAGCAAGTAGCACAAAATCTTTATATTGAAGGATATACCTCTTATCCTCGAACATCTTCACAGAAACTGCCAAAAAGCATAGGATATGACAAAATATTAAAAAAACTTGGTAAAAATAACACTTTTAAAAAGCATATTTCCAAACTCAAAAAACCTTATTTCCCCAAAGAAGGTAAAAAAAAGGATGAAGCTCACCCAGCTATACATCCTACCGGTTTAATCCCTAAAAAATTAAGTACAGATTCTCAAAAAATTTATGAATTGATTGTATACAGATTTATAAGCGTGTTCAGTGCCGATGCAGTTACTGAGACTATGAAAGTTGATTTAGATATTGGAAATGAAGAATTTACATTCAGTAGAAGAAAAACTGCTAAACTGGGTTGGTTAGAGCATTATCCTTACCGAAAAATAGAAAATGATGTATTTCCAGATATAAAAGAAGAAGATGTATTGAAAGTACTAGAAATTATCTGCGATGAAAAGGAGACAAAACCTCCTGCAAGATACAACCAAGCCTCTTTAATACGGGAACTAGAAAAAAGAGGATTAGGTACTAAATCAACAAGAGCCAACATAATATCCATCCTTTATGATCGAAAATACATAGAAGGAAAGCAAATTGAGGTAAATCAGCTTGGTGAACAGCTCATTGATACCATGAAGAAATATTGTGATAAAATTACCAGTGAAGAATTAACCAGACAATTTGAAAATGAACTACAAGAGATAATAAAAGGATCTATTGAAAAAGATACAGTTATAGAAGAGGCTAAAGTAGAAGTTACATCTATTTTAGAGGATATAGAGAATAAAAAATTAAAGATAGGTGAAGAACTTTACGAAGCCTACAAAGAAAGTAGAATTGTTGGTAAATGTAAATGTGGTAATAATTTAATATTAATCAATTCTCCCCGTACCGGAAGCATATTTGTGGGATGTTCAGGATACCCGGACTGTAAGGTAACTTATCCCCTTCCACGCGGTGCTAGCATATTAAAAACAACTTGTGAAAAATGTGGTCTGCCCATGATATCATTTGGTAAACCTCGTCAAAGGGCTTGTCTCGATCCAGACTGTGGTAGGGAAGGCAAAAAACCATCTAACGAAGTTGTGGGAAAATGTCCAGATTGTGGAAGTGATTTGATAAAAAGATCCGGCCGTTATGGAGAATTTATTGGATGCAGTGGTTTTCCTAAGTGCAGATTCACCAAATCTATTGAAGAAGAGAAACAAACCAACTAATAAACACTTATTCTAAAAAAACAACAAAATATCATATCTCTTTTTTCAAAGATAATTAAAAACCAGTTGATGTTTAGAATGGAGAAATTTTTGTTAAAATGTGAATAAAGTAGCTATTTTTATTAAAAATTTTGATTTAGAGACATGGCTTTTTTTCTCAAATTTTGAAGATTTAATAAAAGGAATTGATTTGTTCTAAACTTTTTAAATACTATTTCACATATTGTATCTCTTAAATAATTTAAATAGAATCCATTTAAAATAAAATAGGGAACTTTTATATATTTTAAACACATATCCTTCATGCAATCAGAGGGCATACCATGAACGCAAAAGAATTTCTATCCAAATACAGGACCATAATAATTATTATATTACTATTTTCAATGATGTTTTACTTGAGGACAGAATCTGTGAATTTATCCAGCGTTCCTCAAGACATGAAAAGCTTTTATCAAGACGAAAACGGACTTCCATATTTCAGTGAAATGGATTCTTATTATAACTATCGTATGACTCAGGATTTCCTGGATCATGGATATTTAGGAGACACCATATTGGACGGAGTACCATGGGATCTGCATTCATATTACCCCCCTGGAAGAGCAGCGGATTATCCACCTTTAATTGTTTATGTAACAGCCATGGTTTATAAAATTGTGAATGCATTTACCAGTGTGTCGTTGATCACAGTTTGTTACTGGATGGCGGCTTTTATAGCCTCTTTATGTGTCATTCCAGCTTATTTATTTATCAAAAAAATAACCAACGACTTCGGAGGAATTACAGCTGCTATTTTAGTAGGTACGGCACCCACATATTTCTCCCATACATTTGCCGGATTTTTTGATACAGACATGTTTAACATGCTGCTTCCCCTTCTGGTGGTTTGGTTCTTTGTAGAAAGTATTAGGGTTAGTGACATTAAAATGAAAGGAATTTATGGTGTTTTATCTGCTGTATCTATGTTAGTATTTTCCATGGCCTGGGTAGGTTGGTGGTACCTTTTCTACCTCATAATAGCCACAGTAGTAATATATCTAATAGTTCTCAAACTATTCTTTAAAGAGAAAAAAGAGAAAAAAGAGACTAATAAACCAGATAAAACAAAGATTGATGGATCATATATCAAAAAATGGTTGTTTGATCATCCAGAAATTATGTCACTCCTAATCTTTGTGGTTCTAAGCTCCCTTTTTATAGGTCTATTCTTTGGATTTTCTAAGTTTGCATCATCACTTTTTGAACCATTTGGATTTGCACAGATACAGTCTGTAGTGCAAAATACTGCTTATCCAAATGTTTATGTCTCAGTATCAGAACTACAAATACCCGGCTTTTTGGAAGTAGTGTACGGTGTTGGGGGTGTATTACCTTTTGTGATGGGAATATTAAGCATTGTACTACTAATTCAGATGATAAGGGGAAAAGGTCCTGGCAAAAAGAAAGAAGAAGTTAATTCTGATAAAAAATCTAAAAAACGTAAAAAGAAAAATAAAAAGGCAAAGAAATCACAAGATGCCGCTACTAAAAAATCAGAACCATCGACTCCTTTTTTAACTGAGGATAAGAAGAATTATCTATTATACATCGTGCTCTTCGCTTTATGGCTTTTAATCACTGCTTATGCAGTTACCAAAGGTGTTAGATTTATTGCTGCATTTTCGTTACCTATAGCTCTGGGTACGGGTATTTTTATTGGAATTGGAGTACTTTATTTAAGAAACTATATCAAAAATCCCCGCTATTGTGCCATTGTAGCCTTATTAATCATAGCAGTAGTATCTTATCAATCAGTTTCTGGTGCCTATTCCATATCAAGTTCAGTAGTTCCTGGTACCGATGACTCTATGGTTAACTCCTTAAAGTGGATAAATCAAAATACTTCAAAGGATACAGTTATAACCTCCTGGTGGGACTTTGGCCATCTATTTGCGGCAGTTGGAGATAGGCCCGTCACATTTGATGGTGGATCTCAAAATACTCCACGAGCATATTGGGTTGGAAAAGCCTTAATAACTAATAATGAAAGTTTATCTGCAGGAATACTGCGAATGATAACTTCGAGTGGTGATGAGGCATATCTCACACTGGATAATTACACAAAAGATACAAAAAAGAGTGTGGAGATATTGGATACTATTTTAGGTGTTGATAAACAAGCCGCCCAATCAATATTAACTACTCAATACAATTTAAGCTCAAGTCAAGCATCTACTATCCTTAAATATACTCACCCAGATAATCCTGCGCCTTTTGTACTTATAACCAGTGGGGATATGGTTGGTAAAGCTGGTTGGTGGTCTTACTTTGGAAGTTGGAACTTCGATAGCAATCAGGGAACCCAATATGGATATTACCCAGCAGTTGCAAGTGCACCAGAACAAGTGATCAACAATACCACCATAATCCAAACCGTTAACATTGTGACAGAAGAAGCAACTGTGGGTGTTATAGGGCAGATCAACGGGACAAACATTACTGCAGTAATAGCAGCCAAACAAGGTGAAGAACAACAAGCAATAGAGCCTCACAAGCTAATTATTATTGAAAATGGAGAAGTTGTAAAAGATGAATTAGTTTCAGAGGACAGCCCTTTAAGTATTCTCTTAATAAAAGAGAATGATACGTATACTGCAGTGATAATGAACAAAGAACTGGAAGATTCCATGTTCACCAAATTGTATTATATGAAAGGAACAGGTCTGGAATTGTTTAAATTAGCTAAAGAAGATGGAGAAGTGTTAGTCTGGAGTTTATAGTATAACTTACTCCTTTAATACTTACTCCTTGATTTATTTATTAAAATTAAATGTAAAATACTAAAAATTGAAAGATTTATCAAAAGCCAATCAAAGTTAATTTAGAAGACTTATTAATCCCCATCTAGAATAAAAAAAGTATAAATTAATCATTAAACTCTTAAAATAGAATTATTAATAAAATAAAATTATTAAATTTTATTTGCCTAACTTTGCTTTGAATATGTCAGTAGCACTGATCATTCCTACGATCTGATCATTTTCTTCTACGAGAAGTCTCCATACAACATTTTTTACCATGGTATCTGCAGCTTCTTTTAAAGTGGCCTCAGGAGAAATGGTTACTAACTCTCGCTCTAGGACATCCCAAACTTTAATCTCACTTAAATCATCACCTTCAGCTATTGCTTCCAGAACATCCCACGTTGTAACAATGCCTATGTTTTCATCTCCCTTTGTAACGATAAAGCTTCCTCTTTCCCTTTCAATCCCGTTTCTGAGAACATCTTCCAAGTTAGCATCCTCATTTATAGTATCCATTTCACTAATCATGATATTTTTCACTTTCATAAAATCGCCCAGATTAATTATGAAAGTTATTTAATATAAAATTTCATGGAAAAGAATAAATAAAAGAATTACGGTGAAAAAAAGTAAATAGTACGTATACCTAATAGAAAGTGTCTAACTAATATGATATTAAACTTTTTTTAACAACTTTTAACTAGTTTTATGTGAGTTTTATGGACATCGATGATAAAATACAAAAAATTGAAGAAGAGATCAGGAAAACACCCTACAACAAGGCCACATCTCACCATATAGGGAAACTTAAGGCAAAGTTATCTAAACTTAAAGAAGAGTCCCTTCAGAGAAAAAGTGGAGGAACCAAAGGTAAAGGTTTCCATGTGAAAAAGAGTGGAGATTCCACGGTAGTTTTGGTTGGATTTCCTTCCGTTGGAAAATCAACACTATTAAATGATCTGACTAATGCTGAATCAAAAGTTGGGGCTTACGAATTTACCACTTTAGATATAATTCCCGGTGTTATGGATTACAAAGGGGCTAAAATACAAATATTTGATATCCCTGGAATAATCACTGGTGCATCCACAGGTAAGGGGAGAGGAAGAGAAATATTATCCGTGGCACGTAACGCAGACTTGGTAGTTATGGTGCTGGATGTTTTCAATCCCCATCATGTAAACATAATAAAGAGGGAACTGGGAAGTGTGGGTATCCGTCCTAATGAACAAAAACCGGACGTAACCATTAAAAGAAACAAGTTAGGCGGTATTCACCTTTCTAAAACAACGAAATTAACACAGATAGATGAAAAGACCATCCGTTCGATACTTAATGAATATGGAATACATAATGCTGACGTGCTTATACGGGATGATGTAAATATAGACCAGTTTATTGATGTTTTAGAAAGTAATCGTTGTTATATCCCCACATTAGTTGTTTTAAATAAAATTGACTTGGTTGATGAGGATTATCTAAATAAACTGAAAGAAAAATTTCCAGATGCTATTCCCATATCTGCAGATAGAAATTTAAATATTGAGAAACTTAAAAAAGAAATTTTTAATAAATTGGAGCTTATCAGAATTTATTTAAAACCACAGGGCAAGAAAGCAGATTATGATGAACCACTTATCATTAGAAAAGGATCTAATGTGAAAGATGTTTGTTCGAAACTTCACCGGGATTTTGTTAAAAATTTCAGACACGCTAAAGTTTGGGGTTCTTCAGTGAAATTTGAAGGCCAAAAGGTGGGTTTTGAACATGTTTTAAATGACGAAGATGTATTAAGAATAATTGTTAAAAAGTAACCTATAGTTAGAAACATAATAAGTTCTATAATAAAATAGTAGTAGTAATTTCAATTAATTCAAAAAATAATAATACTTACATTTTTTTAACGTTTTAATGTTAATGAGTGAAAATTGAAGTTTAGTGGTGTAAAAATGGAATTAGATGATATAATCATATCTAAAGCGATAGTTGAAGAATTTACGAAAGAATTCATGGATTATATGGAGGTTGATGTGGCTATTGGGGGTGGTGGCCCCTCGGGACTTGCAGCAGGGTATTATCTTGCTAAATCCGGTTTGAAAGTCGCACTTTTCGAAAGGAAACTCAGTATTGGTGGTGGAATGTGGGGCGGAGGTATGATGTTCAATAAAATAGTCGTCCAGGAAGAAAGCCGCCGAATTTTAGATGAATTTGGAATTAATGCCATTTATTATAAGGATAATTATTATGTTGCTGATTCAATTGAAACAGTTTCTACATTATGTTCCAAAGCAACTAAAGCTGGTCTTAAAATATTTAACCTGATGAGTATTGAAGATGTTATGATTAGAAATGAAGAGATTAAAGGATTGGTTCTAAACTGGAGTGCAGTTGAAATGGGCGGATTGCACGTTGATCCATTGACCATGCGTTCTAAAGCAGTTGTAGATGCTACAGGCCATGCCTGCGAAATTGTCAACGTAGTCCAAGATAAAATTGGACCAAAACTCAATACCGAAAACGGAAAAATAATGGGTGAAAAGCCTATGTGGGCTGAAATAGGTGAAAAATCCATAATGGACAATACTAAAGAAGTTTATCCTAATCTTTACGTTACTGGAATGGCCGCCAATGCAGTTTATGGATCTCCAAGGATGGGCCCTATATTTGGAGGAATGTTACTCTCTGGTGAAAAAATAGCAGAAATATTAATTGAAAAATTAAAATAAGCCTCTAAATAAATCAAATATTGTTAAAAAATAATAGATTCAAAATTATGCCGAAATTAATTCTAATCACTGGAACTCCAGGGGTAGGAAAAAGCACCATAGCTTCTATGCTTGCTAAAAAAATAAATGGACATCTTATCCCCATTAATCAAGTTATTAATGATAAAAAATTGTATACTGGTTATGATCGTGAGAAAAACTTTAAAATTGTTGATTTAAATGCTTTATGCAGTGAAATGGAGAAGATCATTGCTGAAAATCAACATGATGTTCTAATTGTAGAGGGGCATCTTTCTCATTATATTGAAAAAGCAGATATTGTAATTGTTTTAAGAACCAATCCTCAAATTTTAGGGGAACGACTAAAACAAAGGGAATATAGTGCAGATAAAATAAATGAAAATATGGAAGCCGAAGCTATTGATTTATGCACGTTTGAAGCTTTTGAAATTCATGGCCACAAGGTAAATGAGATAGATAACTCAGAACTTTCGCCTGATGAGGTTGTGGACCTGGTCATTGAAATAATAAAAGGTAATAAAAAGTTTCAGGTTGGTAAAATAGATTTTTCGGAGTTTTTGATGGAATATAAAAATACTTTATTAAACTAATATAAATTAGATGAGAATATAGAAAAGCTTTTTAAATAGGTATGAACATACCATTTATAATATTCTTCTTGAAGTATATTGATTAGGAGTTTTAAATGAACTGATTACTGATCTTACTCTTATATTTTAAAGAATAATTGGTAACATATTTTATATATTCTCGTCTCTAGAGTTTTGAAACGAGGTTAAACTTTGAGGAGAGGAAGAAGACCAAAATGGATGTTAAAAATAGCTAGAGAAAGGATTAACATTCTTTTTAGATTGGCAGATAAAGAGTTTCAAAAGCATCCTGAAAGATCAAATCGTTATGTCAAATTAGCTAGGAATATAGCCACCAAGTATAATATTAAAATGCCCCAAATTTGGAGGCGTAGATTCTGTAAAAACTGTTATTTATTCCTAAAACCAGGATATAATTGCAGGATACGGTTATCTAAATCTTGTGTAGTTATCAGTTGCCTTGAATGTGGGAATGTAATGAGAATTCCCTACATTAAAGAAAAGAAGAATAAAAGGAGAGAAAAAGTTGAGTCATACACAATCAAAAAAAGAGCTAATGAACCGAGCTCTTTCTGCAATGACAATTAATATAGGGAAGTCAGGAATAAACGAAAACGTTATAGAAGAGATAAAAAGGCAGCTTAAGGATAAAGAAATTTTAAAATTAAGATTCTCAAAAAATATATCATCCCAGAAAGAAAGTTATATTAGCCAGATAATTGAAAAATCAAATTCTAAACTTATTGATTTAAGAGGAAATGTTGCTGTAATAATTAAGAAAAAAAGGTAATTAGGAGGATAAATATGACTACAGTTTACGATGTACCTGCAGATTTACTAATAAATCAGGTTTCAAAACAATTAAAAGAAGAAAAAGAAATAAAACCCCCAGAATGGGCTGATTTCGTTAAAACAGGAGTTCATAAAGAAAGAAGGCCAGAGAATTCAGATTGGTGGTATGTAAGATGTGCTTCCATTCTTAGAAGAGTTTATATTGATGGTCCTACAGGCATTAACAGCCTTAGAACTTCCTATGGTGGAAAAAAGGATCGTGGATCCAGCCCAGAAAAGTTCAAAAAAGGAAGCGGATCAATTATAAGAGTTAGTCTTCATCAGCTTGAAAAGGCAGGATTAGTAGAAAAAGTTGAATCTGGGCGAATTATTACTGCAAAAGGAAAATCATTCCTGGATAAAGCATCAAATGCAGTAAAAAAAGAAGTTCCGGAATTAGCACAGTATTAAGTTCAATTTTTTGAATTTTCTTTTCCAATTTAATATTAATATGGAGGTTTAGTATTGAGTGACATCGAAGATATACGCCGTAAAAGAATGCAGGAATTACAGCAGAAAGCTGCCGAATCTGAATCACAAGAACAAGCACGACAAGAAATTGAAATGCAAAAAAAACAGGTTTTAATGCAAATATTAACGCCTGAAGCTAGAGGGCGGTTAGCAAATCTTCGACTTACCAAACCCGAGTTTGTAGAACAAGTCGAACTACAAATTATCCAGTTAGCCCAGATGGGGCGAATTCAGTCTAAAATAACAGATGAACAGCTTAAAGAACTTCTTAAAAAACTAACTGGACAAAAAAGAGAAATAAATATTACTCGAAGATATTGAAAAAATGAAAGCCTGTGTGCTCTATAGTGGTGGAAAAGACAGTTCACTGGTTTCAGTCCTGCTTAAAAAATTAGGATATGACGTTGAACTTTTAACAGCCCATTTTAGTGTTTTTGATTCATGGATATCTGCAAAAGAATCTGCAGAATCCCTAGGATTTAAACATAACATTTTAAAAATGGAAAAAAAGATACTTGAAGATGCCATATTATTGATACTAAAGGACGGCTTTCCAAATAATGGAATTAACTACATCCACAAAAAGACCATAGAAACTGTTGCCGAAAAATACGATGTTGTGGCTGATGGCACCAGAAGAGATGACAAAGTTCCTAAACTTGACATTAATGAAATAAGAAGTTTAGAAGATAAATATATGGTAGAATATGTAACTCTTCAAGGTTTTGGTCACAGAACTATTAATCATTTGGCTGAAAATCTTTTTCAAATAAAGAAGGAAGAGAGTAGTGTTAAAAATTCGGACTATGAGACAGAAATCAGGTTTTTAATTAAGGAAAGAGAAAGTGAAGAAATTGCCAATTCCTTGTTTCCAAAACATTTTCAAACGAGAGTAGTTGGTTGGAAATAGTAAAAATATTAAAATTGAAAATAGTGCTGAAATAATTATGAATAGATTAATTGAAATGAAATGTTATCTTTATTAATCATATAACATTAATCAGGTGGACATAATGAGTAGAAATAAACCATTAGCTAAAAAATTAAGGCTTGCTAAAGCAAATAAACAGAACAGACGTGTACCTCTATGGGCAATGTTGAAAACCAATAGAAAAGTAAGAACTCATCCAAAAATGAGACATTGGAGAAGAAGTAAGATTAAAGCATAGGAGGGGTTTTAAATGGAAAAAATCTACGTGATACCACTTAGAAAAGTAAAAAATGTTCCAAGGACAATAAGAGCCCCAAGAGCAATTAGACAAATCAAGGAATTCATACAAAAACATATGAAATCAGATGAAATAAAATTAGATGCCTCTGTTAACGAAAAAATATGGGAAAGAGGAATACAAAAAATACCTCCAAAAATAAAGGTTAAAGCCGTTAAAGAAGAGGACGGTACTGTAGAAGTCACCTTAGCTGAATAGGTGATTAGATGATTAGAAGAATAAATCTGAACGGGAATCCAAATATAGGTGTTTCAGTTTCGGCAACTGATGATTTGGCTATTGTCCCTATAAACATGCTTGATTCCGCTACTGACATTATAAAAGAATGTCTTGAAGTGGATATAATTAAAACTTCCATAAGTGGAAGCAGCCTCGCTGGCGCATTATCGGTTGGAAATTCCAATGGAATTTTATTATCTAGATATGCTCTTGACAGCGAAATAGAAAAGATTAAAAAATCAGATGTTGATGTAGGACGGATACCAGACAGATTTACAGCAGTAGGAAATATTATACTTGCAAACGATAATGGAGCCATAGTGAATCCATTGCTTTCAGATGAATCTGTTGAGGTTATAGAAACAGTTCTAGATGTTGATGTGGTTAAAACAACGGTAGGTGGTTTTAAAATTACCGGATCTGTTGGAACTGCCACCAATAAAGGCGCATTACTACATCCACAAACATCTAAAAGTGAATTAGAACTAGTTGAAAAAATAATGAAAGTTCCGGCAGATATTGGTACTGTGAATAATGGAGTAGGATTAGTTGGTGCCTGTACTGCTGCCAATTCAGAAGGAATTATAGTCAGTCAGGATACTACCGGACCAGAACTTGCAAGGATAGAAGAATCACTAGGTTTTCTTGAGGGATATTTATGAAGACAAAAATATTTAGAATTCAGGGCAAATTTATGATGGGTGAAAACCTTCAGCCTTTTACTAAAGAATTAAAAGCAATTAAAGAAGAGGACATATACGAAAAAATTTATTCAGAGTTTGGAAGCAAACATGGTATTGGTAGAGATAAAATAAAAATAGAAGAAATCTCAGAAATTTCCATAGACGAAGCACAAGACACGGTTATAAAAACATTGGCACGCAGGTGATCTTATGGAAGATCAGCAAAAGTTACAGGAAATTGTAAACGAATTAAATCTCTATCAAAGTCAGGCAGAATTACTGCAACAACAAATTGAAACTATCCGAGTTTCTATTTCAGAATTAGAAATTCTAGAAGATACTCTCGATAATATAGAAGGAGAAGAAGGTGCAGAAGCGTTTGTGCCTATTGGTGCCGGATCATTCATACAAGCAGATTTGAAAAATACTGATCAAGTTATTATGAGCATTGGGGCAGGTGTAGCTATAAAAAAGAAAGTAACAGACGCCAAAGAGACCCTAAAGGTTCAAAAGGAAGATTTGCAAAAAACAGAGAGTAAAATGATTGAAAACTTGCAGAAACTCTCAGATATAATCGTGAAACTCAGCCCTCAGGCTGAAGAACTTCTACAGAAAGTTAGAGGAAGTGAAGAATAGTTGTTTGATTCTTTAAAGAAGAAATTCAACGGTGCCATAGGAAAAATATCAGACAAGGTATCTAAAGAGGCTGAAGAAGAAGCTGAACAAAAAGCTGTAGAAACTTCTCCAGAAGATAAACCTGAAGAAGAAATAAAAAATGCCTCTGAAAACAAAATCGAAACTTCAGAAGAATCAGATGATGTACCAATTAAGAAATCTTTTATACCCTGGAAAAGGGATAAATCATCTGAAAATGAAGAAATAGAAGTTGGAAATGAAGAAATTTCGTCCGAAATTGAAGATGAAACTTTAATTGCTGATGAAAAATCTGGTATCCTTTCTTTTATTCGTGAAAAGACCATATCTGATAAGGATGTGGAAGATATTCTATGGGAACTTGAAATGTCTCTTTTAGAGAGTGATGTTGCCCTGGAAGTTGCTGAAAAGATTATAAATTCTGTGAAAGAAAATCTTGTGGGTAAAAAGATTAAAAGAAGAAGTGATGTTGCCAAACTCACCAAAAAAGCCCTCAAACAAGCCATCTCTGAAATATTAGATGTTGAAGGTAAGACCATTAAAATTTTGGTTGATGAAAAAAAATCAAAAAACGAGCCACTCATTGTAATGTTTGTAGGTATTAATGGAACTGGCAAAACAACGACTATTGCCAAAATTGCAACTTATTTTATTAATGATGGTTACCATCCCGTTATTGCTGCCTCTGATACATTCAGAGCAGGTGCAATCGAACAAATAACTCACCACGCAGATAAGATAGGCGTGAAAATAATTAAACATAAAAAAGGTGCTGATCCTGCCGCAGTTGCATACGACGCAGTATCACATGCCAAGGCCAAAACCAGAGACGTGGTGCTAGTAGACACTGCTGGTAGAATGCAAACCAATGTAAATCTCATGGATGAGATGAAAAAAATAAAAAGAGTCATCAGCCCTGATCTCATACTATTTGTGGGAGATGCATTGACTGGAAACGATGCGGTGGAACAAGCCCTTAAATTTAATGATGCTGTTGGTATAGATGGTATTATACTTACCAAAGCCGATGCAGATTCTAAAGGAGGGGCAGCTCTTTCCATAGGATACGTAATTAACAAGCCCATTATGTTTCTTGGAACCGGCCAATCTTATGAGGATATAATGGAATTTAATCCAGATTGGATGGTTGAACAAATCATAGGTGCTTAAAAATACTTATTTTAACTCCATTTATCATTAAAACTTCAAAGTTTTTATTTTGTACCACCATAGACAGCGAAATAGTAATATTTCCATACAATATCTATGCCTTTAAATCCAGCTTTATTCATCCATTTTATATGTTCTGTTAATTTAGCAGGTATATCTTCATCTTTATGTTTGGGAAGCCATTTTTTCTCTAGTTCCCCCTTTGAAATCTTTTTCATCATATGATTGGTCCATTTTTCCATATAAATTTCCTGTAATTTATCATTAGCACCTAAAACAGTATCTGCATTATAAAAAACTCCACCAGGAACTAATGAATTATAAATATTTTTATATATACTCTCTTTATCCTCATTCGTCAGATGATGAATAGCTAATGACGAAACAACAACGTCAAAATCTCCTTTAAAATCAAAATCACGAAAATCCAGATTTTTATAGATTATATCATCGTATTTTGATAATTTAATTTTAGCCATTTCAATCATGTTCTCGGCCAGATCAAGGCAGGTGATTTTTGAATTAGGAAACCTCTCTTTAATCTTAGAAGAAATATTACCGGTTCCACAGCCGAGATCTAATACTTTAATATCTGCTGCTTCTGGGAAGGGAATAGTTTCTATTAGTACTTCAATCATCTGCTCATAAGAGGGTATAATTACTTTTATTATTCTATCAAATTCATTTGCTTCTTCTTCAAAATGGTTTTTTACATTTTTCAATTTTATCACCGCCATAGGGGAGCATTAAATAAAAAATTTATCTTGCTTAAAGATATTGGCTATAAAATATGAATTCTACGAACACAATACTTACAGGTATATTGTTCTTTAACTATGATAATAAAGCCTGGGATAAAGAAAATAATATATCGTATTGCATCTATATACTTAATTGATAGTTCAATTTTATAGGTGTCTTTTTTGATGCCCGATTTTAATAATAAAATAGTGGATCTGCCAGAGTTAAGAGACAGATTATTTGTTTTTCACCATAGAATGCATGCGGGTGAAATATTAGCCACGATGCTAAAAAAATATGAAAATACAAATACCATTATTTTAGCTATTCCTGCCGGTGGCGTGCCGGTTGGTGATGCAATAGCCCGTATATTAAAACTTCCCCTAAATGTTGCTGTGGTAAGCAAAATAACTTTGCCCTGGAATACAGAAGTAGGGTATGGTGCGGTTGCTTTTGATGGAACTGTTGGTTTGAATGAAAATTTCGTAAAACAACTGGTACTGGAAGATATAGAAATCAAAAAAGGAATAGAAAATACCCAAAAGAAAGTACAAAAAAGGATTGAAAAATTTGGATTGGATAAAGATCCTCTTAATATAACAAACCGACCTGTTATACTGGTTGATGATGGTGTTGCTTCAGGTTTTACTGTTTTAGTAGCTTCAAAAGCTCTTAAAAAAATAGGGTGTGATGAATTAATTTTAGCCACTCCCACTGGAAGTTTAGACAATCTAAATCTACTGAAATCTCAGTTTAGTAGGATTTACTGTGCAAATATTCGAAGTGGACATACATTTGCTGTGGCCGATGCCTATCAGCAATGGTCTGATGTTAGTGAAGATGAAGTAATGGATATATTGAAAAAAAGATGTTATTAATTTAATATAAACTTTAAGATGAAATCTAATCCTGAAAAATTAAGGGCTGGCGCAACAGTAAAATGTAACGATAAAAATGGAGTGATAGGCGCAATTATTAACTATAACGACAAAATTTGTGCCTTAACTGTTTATCATCTTATCAAAGCTGCAAAATGTACTTTAGATAGTGAATTTTCCTTAAACGGATTTAAGGGAAGCATTTCAAAGATTTTGGATGACCTTGATCTGGTAATAATTGAATCTGATGCATCTTCAGATGAATCAGAAATTTCCAATTTAGGCCGTCCTCGGATTGGCTCTGCATATGCACTTAATGGTACAAAAAAGAATTCATGTAACGTAATGACTGTTGGAAAAACTTACCACTATCTCTCTTTTTCCCATCGTTCTATTCCTCTTCCAGGAGATAGTGGATCCCCTATAATACAAAATAGAAAGGTTGTAGGGATTTTATCCTCTGTTTTCTTTAATAATGCTGCGGGAATAGCAGTATCTGTTGAAAATTTTATTTAAAGATGTGGAATCATTCTCTATCACAAAGTAATGTTCCGCCTACACCTACATCCTCTGAATCCATCTCCCTAATCAGTACAATCATTGCACTTTCAGGTAACTTCATAATTTCACTTGCCGATTTAGTAAAAGCTCCAACAAGTGCTTTTTTCTGTTCTTTACTTAGTTTAGGGGAATCTATTGTTATAACTGGCATTTTTATCCTCCTTTATAATGTTTTTTTAGATATGAATTATTATTTAGGTTTGATCTAAATATCTTAAAAATCTGTCCATCCACTATCTAGTTCATTAATCAAATTTTTTCATAATTTCATTAATAAGTTTGCAGAAAAATATTTTCTCTTTTAGTTCCCATAATATAACTGGTGAAAATATGAGTAAAATTGCAGTTTTAATAGATAATATGTTTGAAGATGTAGAATACACCGAACCTGCAAATGCATTTAAAAGAGAAGGTCACCACTTAGTTCATGTTGGACTTGGAAGAGGTAAGATTGTCAGAGGAAAAAAAGAAAATACAGAAGTAGTTATTGATAAAGCAATAAAAGATGTGTCTGTGGAAGATTTTGATGCTCTTTTAATTCCAGGTGGTTTTTCCCCTGATAATTTAAGATCCCATGATAATGTGGTAGAGTTTACCCGTGAATTTATGGAAAGCAACAAACCTGTATTTGTTATTTGTCATGGTCCCCAACTTCTTATAACTGCCCAACAACTCCAAGGCCGTAAAGTTACTGGATGGAAATCTATAGTACAAGATATAAAAAATGCTGGAGCAGAATATATTGATGAAGAAGTAGTAGAAGATGGTAATCTGATTTCAAGTAGACGTCCTGGTGATTTGCCCTCATTTATTGCCGCATCTCTTAAAAAACTTAAATAAGTTAAAAATACTAATTATTTAAAAGACTTGGACAGTTTAATACTAAAAATTAGAAATGCCTTAATAAGTTTTAATGAATTATTTTGTAGTGGGTTTAATTATTAGAACCAACTTATATTATCTGTTTTATCTAAGATTAACTAGAACAAATTCTAAGGAGTCAAACACATGATCGGCGAAAAAGAGCTTATTAAATTATTCCCTGAATTCAAAGAGCTGGTTCAACCTTCTGGCATTGATCTACCATTAGACAAAGTTTACATCCAGAAGGGCTCAGGTTCACTTATTGATAATGAAAAAAATCTTCCAGAACTGGAAGAGGTGGAAGGTCCTTTATATACATTAAAAGCAAAAACCAGTTATCTAGTTACTGTAGACCGAAAGATAAAAATACCTAAAGGTTATTCAATGCTTTATCTTCCAAGATCAACTCTTTTAAGGTCGTTTATATCCATCCATACTGCAGTAGGAGATCCTGGATTCTACGGAACTCTGAACTTCATGTTGTATAATTACGGAAACTTTGATTATACAATTAAAAAGGGAGAACGAATAGCACAAGGCGTAGTGTTTGATGTTACTGGTTCTGGAGAATATAATGGAAGTTATCAAGAAGAAGATTAATTCCTTTTTCTAAAAAATAAATTTGAATAAAAGACTTATATTAAATCTTTTAATTATCCTTACCTTCCTACTATCAACTAATTTGTTTAATTATCCCTCAATTTTTTTATAAACTAATCTTCGAAGCTAAATGGCATCATCCAGAGCGTCAACTGCTTCTGGATTTGCAAGTGTGCTTATATCACCTACTGGCTCTCCTTTGACTTTGGCTTTTATAACCCGTCTCATTATTTTACCGGAACGGGTCTTAGGAAGATCCGTGACAAAACCAATGTATGAAGGACTTGCAATGGGCCCTATCTCCTTTCGAACATGTTCTCTTAGTAAATGCTTGAATTTAGGCATATTTGTATAACCTTCCTTCAATACTACAAATGCACTAATCTCTTCTCCCTTTAAAATGTCAGGTTTTCCTACCACTGCAGCTTCAGCTACTGCATAATGACTTACCAGTGCAGATTCAACCTCAGCCGTACTTATCCTATGTCCGGCAACATTAAGTACATCATCCTCTCTTCCCTGTATCCAGAAGTATCCATCTTTGTCTTTGCGGGCAACATCACCACTTAGATAAACATTTTCAAATTCACTCCAGTAAGCATCAACATACCTTTGCGGGTCATTGTACAAAGTCCGGAACATTGACGGCCAGGACGATTTAATAACCAGATGTCCTCCTTTCTCCTCTAAAGATTTACCATCATCATCAAAAATGTCCGCCTTAACTGTGGGAAATGGTTTTACTGTTGAACCAGGTTTAAGGTTTGATATGGGCAGAGGAGTTATAAGGTGCATTCCTGTCTCTGTCTGCCACCAGGTGTCCATAATTGGACAGTTCCGATTTCCAATATGATTATAATACCACATCCATGCCTCAGGATTTATAGGCTCACCAACTGATCCCAACAATCTCAAAGAACTAAGATCATGTTTATCCGGCCATTTTTCTCCATATTTCATAAACATTCGTATTGTAGTAGGGGCCGTGTAAAAAACAGTTACTCCATAATCTTCTATCATCCGCCAGAATCTACTAGGATCAGGATAATCCGGCGTACTTTCATACATGACTGAGGTGGCCCCTAACATTAGAGGAGCATAAACAATATAGCTATGACCAGTTATCCATCCAATATCTGCTGCACACCACCATATATCCTCTTCTTTCAAATCAAAAACAAATTTAAGGGTGGCATAGGTTCCAACAGCATATCCTCCATGAACATGGAGAACACCTTTAGGTTTACCAGTGGTGCCTGAAGTATACAGAATAAATAAGGGATCCTCTGAATCCATAACTTCAGTTTCACATTCACGATTCATATCTGCAATTGCATCGTGCCACCACATATCCCTTCCTTTTACCATTTCTATATCACAATCACAGTGGTTAACAACAATCACATTTTTAACAGAGGGTGTTTCATCTAAAACTTCATCAACATTCTCTTTTAAAGGAATTATTTTGCCCCTCCTATAAAATCCGTCAACAGTTATAGCAATTTTGGCTTGGGCGTCATTTGCCCTGTCCTGAAATGCTTTTGCCCAGAAACCTGAAAATACAACGGAATGGACGGCGCCAATCTTAGCACATGCCAGCATGGCGATGGGTAGTTCCAGAATCATAGGCAGATAAATAGCTACCCTATCTCCCTTTTCAACTCCTAATTTTTTCAATGCATTGGCAAATTTGTTTACTTCACAATAGAGATCATAGTAAGTTAACTTTTTTACTTCTCCTGATTCTCCTTCCCAAATATAGGCCACCTTATTTTTCCGCCAGCTATGGGCATGTCTATCCAGTGCATTGTAAACAATATTGAACTTCCCATCTAAAAACCATTTAGCATGGGGTGGATTCCACTGGGAAACTTTATTGTAGGTTTTAAACCAGTCCAACTCCCCTGCGATCTCATCCCAAAACCATTCAGGATTTTCATCTGCTTTTTTTAATAATTCGTCATAATCATCAATATCATGCTCGTCCATCCATTTTTTAATGTTGCTATCATTAACCAACCCTTCAGGTGTTGTGAAAATTCTCTCCTCTTTTAAAAGAGCATCCAGATCTTTCGGCATAAATAATCCCCCTCTATCAAAATATGCATGTTATCTAAACTAATTATCTATTCTTTTTATGTTAAATTTTTTTTTTAAATATTTAATGGAAAAGATTTGGTTCGTCTTTCAATGCTAATTTGAAAAAATTGTCAACCAATTAATTAAATTAATAACGTTTTACTACCAATAGTATTGTAATGAAATCATCTAGTGAAGATATAAGATGCGCCGATGCATTAGTGAAAATCTTAGAAGAAAATGGGATAAAATTTATTTTTGGCCATCCAGGGGAACAAATTCTCCCATTCTACGACGCACTTAGAAAATCCAAAATAAAACATGTTTTAATGCGGCATGAACAAGGGGCCGCACACGCAGCAGATGGATATGCCCGATCATCTGGAAAATTTGGAGTTTGTATCGCCACTGCCGGGCCAGGTGCATTAAATTTAGTTATGGGTGTGGCAACTGCATATAAAGATTCTGTTCCTTTGCTGGTTATAACTGGAGATGTTCCAACTGATCTTGCTGGTGGAAATGTCTTCCAGGAAATTGACTTAGAATCTATTTTTCGGCCTATTACAATTGAAACATTCCAGATCAAAGAGAGTGAAGAGGCAATTAACAGCTTGAAAAAGGCAATTAAAATGTTAAAAAATGGTAAAACAGGGCCTATTCATCTTAATATTCCAAAAAATATTTTTAACTATAATGTGAATCATTCCAGTATCCAGAAAGAAGTTGAATATCACACAGAAAAGGATTTAAGCCAGTTAAATTCCGCCCTAAAAACATTGGAAACTTCTAAAAAACCCCTTATCGTGGCGGGTTCTGGTGTTATGTGGGGTAATGCCCGGAATGAACTGGAAAAATTTGTGAATAAATATAGTATACCTGTTGCAACTACATATCATGCTAGAGGAGTAATATCTGAAGAACATCCATTATGTTTAGGTATGGTAGGACTTAGAGGCACTGATGCTGCTAATTTTGCAGGTAAAAATTGTGATTTAGTTATTGGATTAGGTTGTCGGTTTTCCGAACGTACCTGGGTTGGTATCAACCAGGCCAAGATAATCCATGTAAATTTAGATCCAGACGTCTTGATAGGTGATTATAAAGTATGTACTTCAGTTAAAGAGTTTTTAACTAAAATTATAGAGTTAAATCTGAAAATAGATCCAAAATGGCTGCAAGAAATTAATCAATATGAAAAATATCACCATATAAAAACTGATTATAAGGAAAAACCCCTGAAACCTCAAAAAGCCGTTAAAGAAATTTTAGATGGAGCCGCTGATGCACTAATAGTTAATGATGCTGGTGTCCATACTACCTTTGTTACGCTTCTAAGAAGAGTGAAAAAGCCGGGTTCATTAATTTTTTCTGGTGGTTTTGGGCCTATGGGATATGCGTTGCCTGCATCGGTTGGTGTGGCTTTGGCCCGTAGGGGAGAAACTGTGGTAGTTATAACCGGTGATGGAGGATTTCAAATGACTCTTCAAGAGCTGGCAACAATTGCCCAGGAAAAACTACCCATATTAATCTGCATAATTAATAACAGTAGCCTGGGAATAATAAAACAGTGGCAGGATCTATACTATAATGGACGATATGAGGTGGAAATGGAAAACCCTGATTTTGTAGAGCTTGCAAAGTCTTATGGTATTGATTCATCCCGAATTGACTCTCCTGGAGCTGTTAT
Source organism: Methanobacterium sp. BRmetb2 (assembly GCA_003491285.1). Classification (NCBI taxonomy): domain Archaea; kingdom Methanobacteriati; phylum Methanobacteriota; class Methanobacteria; order Methanobacteriales; family Methanobacteriaceae; genus Methanobacterium; species Methanobacterium sp. BRmetb2. The sequence continues at coordinate 1,337,070 of CP022705.1, read as the reverse complement.
TGAAGCTGTGAAAAAGGTCATAAATCTTAAAAAACCCTATTTGATTGATATTATTGTTGACTCAGAAGAGGGAATACCTCTTCCCCAGGTGTTAGAATGAAAGTTTTGCTTATAAATCCACCATATGTAAATTCCAAGTATAAATTCATAGGATTAGTCGCTCCCCCTCTGGGCATTGCATATATTGCCGCAGTATTAGAAGAAGGTGGAGTTGATGTTAAAATAATAGATGCCGCAGCCATGGAAATGGAATGGGATACTTTAAAAAAAGAAATAGAGAATTATTCTCCAGATGTTGTGGCCATAACCGCTTTAACCCCCACCATAAACAAAGCTCTTAAAACTGCTAAAATTACTAAAAAAACCTGTCCAAATGCAAATATTGTCATGGGAGGTTATCATCCCACTTTCACCTACACTGAACTCTTAAAAAATGATTTTATAGATATCGTGATTCTGGGTGAAGGCGAATACACCATGCTGGAGTTGGTGAAAACTCTGGAAAAAGGTGGTGATCTAAAAGAGGTAAAAGGTATAGCCTGTAAAGATTTTACCACTCCTTCCAGAGATATAATAAAGGATATTGATAGTCTTCCTTTCCCGGCACGGCACTTACTGCCTATGGATGAATACAAAGTTCTTAATATCAAATTACCCACCGGTACTCTGATATCTGGTAGAGGATGTCCTTTTAACTGTTCATTTTGTGCTTCCTCAGCCATGCACGGGAGAAAAATGAGGTTTAGATCAGCTCAAAATATTGTGGATGAAATAGAACATCTTATATCAGATTATGATGCAGAAATGATTGCTTTTATGGACGACACATTCACATTGCGCCCTGAAAGAGTAATCGAGATATGTGATGAAATTAAAAAAAGGGATTTGGACTTTTTCTGGGGATGTACCGCTCGGGTGGATACTGTCTCAAAAAGCCTTTTAAAGAAAATGAGAGAAGCCGGATGCATTACCATTTTTTACGGGGTTGAATCAGCAGACCAACAACTTCTAGATGGTATGAACAAGAAAATTAGTGTGGATAAAATAAGAAATGCATTTAAACTTACAAAGGAAGCAGATATGCGGACAATTGCCTCTGTAGCCATTGGCATGCCTGGTGATACCAAGGAAAATATTGAAAAAACCATTAATTTCGTAAAAGATCTGGATGCGTCTTATGCTATTTTTTCACTGGCCACTCCTTATCCTGGTACAGCATTTTACAATGAAGCCCGTGCAAATGATCTTATTAAAGTAAATGACTGGTCCAAGTACACTCTTTTAAGTCCAGTTCTAGAAACAGTAGATTGTTCCCTGGAAGAACTTAAAAAGTTGCAAAAAAAAGGATTCCGGAAATTTTATCTAAGACCGGGTTATATTCTACGTCAATTACGTATGGATGGTTTTATAATCTTAAAAACTATTGCCGTCATGATAAAAGAAGTTTAAATCGTGTGAAAACAATTTTTTATAAAAAATGAATTAAAAAAAGAAAAAGGAAAAAAAATTAGAGATTTTTTGGTAGATAAGTATCTGCTACTGCAGCTACTCCTTCTCCCATCTCCACTTCAAAACCAAATTCCCTTAAAGTCATCTCCAACGATGAAATAGTGGTTATAAGTTCTCGATGGGTAATATTGCCCATGTGACCTATTCTGAAAATGTTTCCTTTAAGGTGGTCCTGTCCGCCAGCTAGTTCTACATGATATTTGTTTCTCATAGTTCCTCGAAGTTCTCTGTCAGTTAAACCTTCCGGCATATTAATTGCAGTGACTGTGGTTGAAGAAACCTCTTCTTTAGGGAATAATTCTAAGTTAAGAGCTTTTATAGCATTTCTAGTAGCTTGAGCAGCTATTTGATGCCTTTTAACCCTGTTTAAAAGTCCTTCTTCCATTATAACAGTTAATGCTTCGTGCATAGCATACATTAGTGATACTGCTGGAGTGTAAGGTGTTTCTGGAGGTTCAGATTGTCCGCTTTTCCGGTACTTTTTTAAATCCAGGTAATATGTTTGTGATTCTGTTTTGTCCACCACAGCCCATGCATCATCGCTTAAAGTTATAGCTGCCAATCCTGGTGGTGCAGCCAGACATTTTTGGGAACCAGTAACACATATATCAATACCATAGCCATCTACATCTACTTCGTCTCCACCTAGGGAAGATACTGTATCCACTACGTAGAGGGCATCATAATCACTCATTACTTTTCCAATTTCTTTAATGGGACTGGCAACTCCAGTAGAAGTTTCGTTATGAACCACTGTTACTGCCTTAATATCTTCATTTTCTTCCAGTGTATACCCAATATCATCAGGGTTTACTGCAGTTCCCCATTCAACTTCGATATCAACTGGCTTTCCACCGTGAGCTTCGGTTATCTGCATGAATCTTTGACCAAATTTTCCACCTACAACATTTAAAATCTTATCATCTTTATTCAAGATGTTAGCTATGGCCGCTTCCATGGCCGCAGTTCCAGATCCAGTTAATATATAGGATTGATTATCTGTCCTGAATACATCAGACATCATCTCATTGGTTTCGGTTAATATTTTACCGAAAATAGCGCTTCTATGATTTACTACATTCTCTGACATGGCTTTTAATACTCGGGGAGCTACCCTGGTAGGTCCTGGTATCATCAGCAGTGTTTCGTGCATCTAAAAAAACCTCCAATTATAACTTCACTTATAAGCTTTATCTATAATAGATAATGATTTATTTTTATAGTATTAATATTAATTTAAATGCTTTTAATGAATACTAAACCAATTTTTGGTAATAAATCAGAAAATTGGAATTAATAATATTAATGGACCAAAAATTTATATAAGGATAACCTCCATAGACTAAAATCTAATTATCAACCATTCCAGTACTAAAAATATTTAAGGACTACGGATAATTCGAATACTAATTCAATTCAATATTTATATCTCATTTTAAAATTTAAATATCTGAAAAAACAAAAAGGTATAAGTGAATATTATGGATAAAAGAGCTAAAATTATTCTAATCATAGTATTTACCATTGTAATTACTTTGGGAGTATCTTTAGGCTTTTTTTTGCAAGATTATTTGAGGGTAAGCTCCCAATCACAGGTGCTTAATTTAGAAGAAGATTTTGAAGTCCCAGAAGAAATTTCTGAAGAAGTAGAAAATACAACTCCTCCAATCAGTGACACTCCCCCTTTTACAGATACTGTGGAATATAAGGGAAGGAATTATACTGTTTTTGAAGAAGGTAAACTAAAGGCTTTAGGGCCAAATAAAGTAAAATGTCCTTATTGTGAAGGCACTGCAATACAGGTAGGTTCAAATATCATTGAAGGGTGGTATTATTACTATTACCACTGCGAATCCTGTGATGCATACATTGCAGAATACGCAAAAAGTCGCTGAAAATCCTTTTTTGGATGGATTTATTGGTTCTAAAATAAAAATCAAAGCGATACTTCGTTTAATCTCTTTTTATTTTTTTAAAAAAATTGATGATAATAAAAAATTATTTTATAAACCACTACAATACTCTCTGTTATGGACATGGATACCTGGTTTTCATGGTATAAAACCATACTTAAAGAGTTTGGTTTTAGTAAAAAAGATGATGAAGATTCTGCACTTATATTAAGTAAACTATTAGAGGATAAATCGGTTTTATCACCACAAAAAATTAATATAAAAAAAAATGTGGTGGTTTTTGGTGCAGGCCCTTCTATTAAAAGAAATATAAGAGAACTTAAGAAAATCAACATTGATAATTTTACAATCATAGCTGCAGATGGTGCTACCACCGCCCTTTTAGAGGAAAATATAGTGCCTGACATAATAATCACCGACCTGGATGGTAAAATAGATGATATACTACAGGCAGATAAATTGGGTTCAGTACTTGTTGTTCATGCACATGGAGACAATCAGGATAAAATCAAGAAATATGTGCCACGGATCAAAAATATCATGGGAAGCACACAGAGTACCCCCTTAAAAAATGTGTATAATTTTGGTGGATTTACTGATGGGGACCGGTGCGTATTTTTAGCCATTGAACTAAAAGCACGTTTAATAATTTTAGCCGGGATGGACTTTGGAGATATTGTGACCAACTATTCACGGCCCGAATTGGGAAAATCATTAGATAACGCAGATGAAATAAAAAAATTGAAATTAGATTATGCTAAAAGGCTTATAGAATGGGCAGCAAGACATGAAAATGTGAAGATAGTTAATATATCCTATGGTGATTTATTAAAAGGGATTAGACAAGTGAAAGTTGATGAGATTAATTTAAACAGTTGAATGGGGCATTGAGGATCTTTTCTGAAAAATTTATTTTGAATTACATAAATGATGATTAAAAATAGAAAAAAGAAGATTTATTTTTCAGATTTATTCTTTCCAAAAATGAGAAAAATAAAGGTTATAATAATTTATAAAAAAATAATAAATTTTAATTACTAGTTTATATTTCACTTATTTCATGGACAATAGAAAAAAATTGCTTATTTTGATTATTTTGCCCGGAATAATCTTGGTTTTTATTGGACTATTAGCGTATCTTGATTACGAATTTTCTCCCACCTGGGATGATATGTTTGTAGAAGCTGTTGAAGGTGGAGAAAACAATACTGAATTGTTGAATAGTGTGGATAAACATTATAATATCGAATTAGAATATATGAAAGCAGAGCACAGAGCTACAATTGCGACTAGTGAATATAATTATAAGATAGGATCCATAACCAAGACAGAATTGGATGATTCATTGAAAGAGAAAGAGAAAATTTACAAAATAAACATAGAACAATTAAAAAAGAGCTTAGAACTTCGAAAAAAATACATTAATCAAGAAATAAGCAAAAATGAATATCAAAAACAAATCAAAGAAATATACAGCATAACGGAAAATCTAAAAAGCTTATACAAAGCTTCGGATGGAGACCTAACTAATTCTATTAATGATTTAAACAATGAATAAATTAAAAAAGAAAGATAAAATGAATAATTATTTAGACATCCTTCTAAATAATGTGAACTTGGCGGTCTCCGGTTTTTCCCCTTTTCTCCCCCAACAACTCTATGTTTTTACAGTTGCACATTAATATATTCAACAATGTAACTTATAAAGATTACTAAAAAGAGAGTATATGAAAAGTAATGTAACAAAAAATTTTATTTATGAATAAAAAATATGGGATGAAGAGGGGCTTAGATGAATAAAAGCATCAATTTTATTATTTTTGTTTTATTGATAGTTGGAATCGTTACTATTTCCGGATGTACTGAATCTCTAACATATGAAGAGCTTATAAAAGAATATGGAGCTCCACCCGCCGGTGATGAATTATCAGAATGGAATAAAGAGAATGCTAAAAAGGATTTTGTTGTTTATTTACAGAATTATACTATGCTAAAAGAGATGGATGTTGAAGAAGCTAAAAGACGAACATCACCCCGTGCTGAAGATGCAGAAATAGGATATCGAGTTTTAGATTATGGTGAAACCATCATTGAAGAAGTTAAAGTTTATTATGGTATATATGAAGATATCATTGCAAATCAAATTGAAGGAGAAGTATTATTCAAAATTAATAACAGATGGTACAGCATATATTGGGATGATAAAATTGGGAACCCAAATAAAAAAGCAATAGATGATAGAATAGCTTTGATAATCCGTGAAGCCAAAAATGTAGAATAATAATACTATGAATTTGTGGAAAAATAAAAAACTCCATAATGATCTAAAATTGGATGGAACATTTAGAATAATTGAGGGTTAAAATTGTGGAAAAAAAAATTTGTATATCTTTATTTTGATCCAGAAAAGCAAACAAAAGATAGGGAAAAAGCAATAGAACTAAAAAATCAAAATATTCCCGACGCTTTATATAAATATGGGCCTTTTGATAAGGAAAGCCATACATTAGACCTATTAAAAAATGATAAAATGTGGCTTTCAAATCCTAATAAATTTAATGATCCATTTGATTGTGCTATTTCCTCCATTCCAAAACTAGTGATAAATGAATACTTTCGTGAAGGAATAGATGGTATAATAAACAATATTTCTCTTGAATTAGCGCCTGAAGAAATAGATCATATAAAAAGTAGTACTGAACCTACTAAGGAACTATTAAGAATAATCAACACAAAAAATGTTTCAAATAGAAAAACACAAAAAATGGTTGAATTAATGCGAGAAGCAGATGAGAATGCAGAAGCAATATTAAAAGATTCAAAGGAGGAATATAGTAAGTTTTATAGTAAATTAATTAAAGAATCTAAAGATAAAACTTTTATTACTTGTTTTAGTGAAAAAAACGATTCAATTTTAATGTGGAGCCATTATGCAGATCGCCATAAAGGACTTTGCATTGAATATGATTTTAGTTCTCTAGAAAATCATGACCTTTTAAAACAATTTTTATTCCCAGTTATTTATGAAAATACTATTTTTGATGCAACTAAGTTTTTCATACACTCTAAGATCTTACATAATATTTCATATCGTGCCGCAATCACAAAATCCCATGAGTGGAGTTATGAAAAGGAATGGAGATACGTTAATACTATTAACAAGAAATCAAACGAACATTATATAAATTTACCTAAGCCTAAATCTGTATATTTAGGTGCGAAAGCAAATGAAGAAAATATTAAAGATGTTATCAAAATTGCTAAAGAAAGAAATTTTGAAGTATATAAAATGGAAATGAGAGATTCAGAATTTTATTTAGATGCAATTCGTATAAAATGACCTTTTCTAATCTAGACTATCTTCTATGATCCTTATCTCCTCAGGTGTTAGATCGTATAATTCATAAATCAACCTGTCAATCTGTTTATCAGTTGCATCGATTTGACGTTGGATCATCTCTTTTTCATTTGGAGTTTTTGTGTTTGTTAGATTTTCATGTAATTTAAGGATTTTTTCTACTAAGATAACAACTTTATCATAAATAGTTACATCTTCAAGATTATCTAAATCAATCGCATGAATCGGTAATTTTTCTATATATTGTTTGTTATATGCATAATAACCCCCACGGAACTGGCTACTGTAGGATTTGAGATATTTATCAAGTAAATTTGAATTTAAAAGACCCAAAATATACATATAATCATTGATATTATCAGAGTTAAGTGTAATACCATATCCACCCCCACCACCTCCACCACTTCCAATGAAGTAGTAGAATTCACTTTTATCCAATGTGAATGATGCGGAACTTGCAATACTTGGAGTTAAAAGTTTTATCTGTTCCATTTCATTCATATTTTGTGTACGTCCAAATGCATACCACCGTTCATTTTTCCATTTACCCCTTTCTCTGGATTCAAGCTTATTACGATTGCTTAATAAATACTTCCAAGTGTTCGGATATTCCTTAGAGAACGGTTCTTTTTTTATTAGGGTTGCTTTTCCATTGACAAATTCATAAGGAAATAAAATTGATTTAGTTAAATTTGAAATATGATAACGACGAATATTTACAGAACCTTTACACAATGGATGTAAAAGATTATTTTCTAATTTATAGGACTTATTAGCAGCTTTAGAAAAATATACACCATTTTCTAAATTTTCTAATATAAAAACATTATCTGCACCAGTTATTAAGCCTTGGAATATCCTTTTTGATATATCACCCAGTTTAACTGGCATTTTACTTAATTTTTCAAATAATTCAGCACATTCTCCAACAATAAAATTCCATTCATTATCTGATACCTTTTTAAGACTAACTTTACCTTTAACACATTCTCCTAATCTACGCCATTTTTCTAAATCTTCTACTTTAACAAATTCAAACCTTTTATTGGGCTTTTTATCTAAAAATAATAAACAGGTATATGTTGAAGCATTGTTAAAAATCTGTAAATCTCCAAAGTGGACAATTTTATCCAAATAACCGCCTTCAGCAATTAGTCCTCTTAAAGATTCTCCATATTTTGCATTGAAAAACTTGTGGGGTAAGATAAATCCTAATCGTCCTTTTTCATTTAATAACTCAAGACCTCTTTCAACAAAAACAATATAAATATCATAGTTCCCTTTACTTGCTGAAACATAATTTTTCTTATAAAATTCAACTTCAATTGGAGCCCATTCTTTCATTGCTTGAATACGTATGTACGGTGGATTGCCTATAACTGCATCAAATTTAGTAGTTCCAAATTCTTTTTCCCAATCAAAAGGATTAATACGTTTAATATCACTTTCATCTAAGTCAGAATCTTCATAAATTTCATTTCCTATTAAAGAGTTTCCACATTTAATATTTCCATCTAAATCAGGCAGTGCTCTTTGTCCAAATTGACTTTGAACATCTATCACCTCTTTATGTTCATCTTCCAGAACTTTGAGTAATAAAGATAACTTTGTAACTTCTACCGCCTGCGGATCTAAATCAACACCATATATATTATTTAAAAGAATTCTTTTCTTTTCCTGTATAGTCAAATACCATTCATTATGTTTTCCAGGATAAATTCTAGAAGTTAGCTTTTTCTTATCCTTTTGTTTTATATAATATTCTAAATGCCAATCTAAAAGTGAATTATATGCCCCTAACAAAAATGATCCTGATCCACACGCAGGATCCAATATTTTTAATTTTGAAACTGTTTTAGGTGTTTTACCTTTACAAAGTTTTCTTACAGTATTTTCTACAATATAATCAACGATAAATTTAGGAGTATAATAAATTCCGCCTGCTTTTTTAACTTCAGGTTTTTCTTCAACCTTAGCTTGATGCGAAGGAGTTAATCTTATAACTTTTCCTAAAAACTGTTCATATACATGGCCTAATATTTCTGGAGGTATAACTGAAAATACATAAGGACTGTCAGGATAATATAAATTTGTAATTATTTTTTTCAAAACACCATCATCTATATTTAAATTAAGGGTTAATTTATCGGGATAGCTAGGTCGGCCTTTTTCTTCTTTAAAGTGAAATAATCCTGAATTGTATTTTTCGTCAGCCTTTTTACATAACTCACAAAAATTATTATAAATGTTTTTATTGTCCAAAAGATTTCTTATTCGTTCATATTTCTCTATCCCTCTATCCTCACAGTTCCTAAGAAATACAATCCTATCAATAATCTGTTGAACGGCGAAATTTAAATCATCAATACTTAATTCTTTATTTCTATTAGCTATATTCCTTGCTAAAAGTTCCCTCCACTCTTCCATTTCTTTTAGAAACTCATCATCAACACTAGTTGTTCCCCTCTTTTTTTTGTCGGTTTCAGCAAATTTATCGAACCATCCTTTCCTTACAGCTTCTTTAGAGAACCTTTCATAAATATAATCCCACTTCTCAACATAATCTGTGAATTTAAAATATTTGATCCTATATTTACTAGGACTATCACTCTTTTTGGGCTTAGATCTTGATTCATAAATAGAAAATTCTTCAAAATCAGTTAATATTGACACAGGAAGATCAGCACTCCAACCATATCTTCGCACTTGGAAAGCAGGTTCTCGATCTTTATTAATATTTATTGATGGTTTTTTAGCTTCAACAAAAAATTTACGTTGTCCTGCCATTGTGAAACAATAATCAGGAGCTTTTTTACTCCCTGAAACTTCAATGGAATCTTCAAAAATGACATCTCGATATTGGGGAGCTGCATCCTCTTCATTTTCCATATCCCAACCCAAAGCCTTGAAAAATGGATTTATAAACTCTTGTTTAAGCTGTTCCTCATTGTAACTAGGATTTTTATATCTTTCATGATTATCCTCAAATTTTTTAACCAATCTGATGATTTCTTTTGGTGCTTCTGGCATATTAAAAACAAACCCCCTTAAAATACCAATAAAAGATTTTTTTTTATAGGATTAACTTTAAAGATAAGCGTAATATAAATTTTATTTAACACATATAAATAAAAAGTTTTATGTAAAATTTGATGTTATTTAATTATTAAGGATTATGGGGGTTTTTAATGGTTGATAAAGACTTGCTTTTTGTGGGTGATGTTGCAAAGATAATTTACAACGAAGAAGCTGAAGATATTAAAATAGATTGGGATTTGGTTTTAGAAGCTTTTGAATTTAAAAATTTATTGGAAGAACATTATCATCTATTAAATAGCCAATTATATGATGAAGATGATTATTACCAGTCAATTAAAAATGTACTTAAAGATGCGTATTTAGAAAATCCAGATAATGCGAAAAAAATGATGAATCATATTTTAAAAAAGTATTTAGTAATTCAAGAGGAGTATCCAAATGAATATCCTGACTTAAAAGATTTTTTAAACGACAACAAATTTCCATCTGAAATTAGTCCTAAAGATAAAAATTCTACGAAAGAAAAAATTAAGGTGTTTATAGGTTATTCTAGTAAAGATAAGCTTGTTGCAGCCGAAATAAAAGAAATTCTTGCAAGTTTTGGAGTAGATTGTTTCATGGCCCATGACGATATCGGAATATCTGAAAAATGGAAAAAACGCATTCTGAGAGAACTCGCCAAAACAGATGTGTTTATCCCCATACTAAGCAAAAATTTCAAGGAGTCTGAATGGTGTTCTCAGGAAGTAGGTATCGCTTGTTTTAGAAATATTTGCTTTATACCCTTAAAACTGGATAAAGAAATCGAACCGTATGGTTTTATGAATCATCGGCAAGGAAAATTTATAAAAGAAAAGAATATTCCTTCAAATTATTTAATAACTCCCATAAAAAAAAATTTTCCTAGATTATATATTTTAGATAATTTAATTGAAAAATTAAAAACAGTACATGGATACCGTAATGCTGAAAAGTTAATGAGCGAATTACAACCTTTTTTCCATGAATTAAGCGTTGAAGAAGTAAATGTTGTGGTTATTCATTCTATTAATAATAATCAAATTTGGAATTCAGGTTTATGTAAAAGAGATTATCTACCTAAATTTATCAATATTAATAAGGATAAAATTGATGAAAAACTTCTTAAAAAATTAAAAGAAAAAATTAGAACTTAGTTTGTTTGAATTATTTTATTTTTTGTTCACGTATTTGACGAAGCCTTCTGGGTCTTCTTTTGCGAATTTCATTAGGTTGTCAACGGTTTCTTTTAGTCCGTCTGGTCTTTTTTAAGTTTTGGTATTTATTTTTTATTCACGAGATTGTGTGTTTAAGTTGATTTTTCAATCCTCATGATCAAAAAAAGTCTTTTATAGAAAGTTCATCTTCTATATTCATAGGCATAATATCATGACACCAAACAATAGTATGCGACGCAGTGCAAAGGGAATTGACGATATACTTTTACATGATGAAACCATTTTTAGAGATATGAATGTTTTTGACCAGGATTATATCCCAGAAAATTTTAGATACAGAGAATCTCAGATGGAAGCACTTGCTATCTGCATTAGACCTGCACTGAAGATGGGCAGACCCATCAATGCCGTGGTTCTGGGTTCTCCTGCCACTGGAAAAACTACTTCTGTGAAAAAAGTTTTTGAATTGGTGGAAAGAAGTTCTGATAGAGTAGTATGTGTCTATGTCAATTGTCAATTACACACCACCCGTTTTAACATCTTCTCACAGATTTATAACAAACTATTTGGTCACCTACCCCCTGAAACCGGGGTACCTTTTTCTAGAATTTACCAAAAGATAATGCAACACCTTGCAGACAATAAAAAGGCATTGGTTGTTGCGTTAGATGATGTTAACTACCTTTTCCACAGCAAAAATGCTAATAAAATATTTTATGATATCTTACGTGCCCAGGAAGTTTATCCTGGGATTAAAACAGGTATTTTTGCTATTTTATCTGATATTGAATTTCGCCATGCTTTGGATAAAAATGTGAACTCGGTTTTTATTCCACAAGAAATTGTTTTCAATCCTTATAGCCGCAGCGAAATAAAAAGTATATTAGACGGAAGAGTAAAAGCTGGATTTTATCCTAAAGTTATTTCTGAAGAGTTGATAGATGAAATAGCTGATGAAACCTTGTTAAATGGGGATTTAAGAGTTGGAATTGATCTGTTGAGAGTGAGTGCTAATTTAGCAGAGGCAGATGCATCAAAAAGTATAGAACAAAAACATGTGCAAGAAGCTTTGAAAAAATCAAGTTCTATAAATCTGATTGAAACCCTTAAATCATTATCAAAGAATGAAAGGGTTGTATTAAATAGTATAACATCTTTTTCAGGAGATAATTTAACTGCTGGTGAACTTTTTGAAGAATTTAGTGAAAAAACCAATGCTAGTTATTCTTCTTTTAACCGTGTTCTGAATAAATTAGAATTTTTAAGACTTATTGACACTAAATTCACTGGAAAAGGTTTCAAAGGAAAATCAAGAGTTATTATTCTGAGATTTGAAACTGGTGATATCCGAAAATTTATGGATGACCATTAAATCTGTATCTAGAAACTATGAAAATGTTTAAACAGTTATTAAGTATTAAATAGATGCAGGTATATTAGAATTTGGAGCAGCAGCCACACACAATATACTTATAATCAATACAGTTAGTATGAATATAACCAGGATACATGCAGTTAGGTTAACACTTTTTAGGTCAATTAGGCTTGTTTTTTTTCTTAAATCTGGAATTGAAGAATTTTTGTTTCTTAACATATATTTTTCCTCCCTTGTTATAACCCTAGTCAGCAGTTAATATAAAGAAAGAGATAGAGAGCGTGTGAAAAGTAATCCAAATGTCTAAGATAAAACACCAATTCAAGAAAAAAATATAATTACAGCTACAAAACAAAGATTAATTAAGAGTTTAAAAGAGGAATTTTTGTTGAAATTTGAAAATAATATATCACAAAAGCCAAAATTTGAATTTTTTGATGTAACTGCAGATGTGGGATTTAGAGCCTATGGTGAAAGTTTAGAGAGGGCTTTTGAAAATGCAGCTTTAGCTATGTTCAATGTTATCACCGATACCTCCAAAATTCAACCATCAATAAAGAAAGAAGTTAAAATAAAAGCTGAAGATGACTATGCTCTTCTTTTTGACTGGTTAACCGAACTTTTAGTATTTCATGACTCAGAATATCTAGTGTTTTCCAGATTTAAAGTGGAAATAGAAAAAAAAGAGAATGAATATCAATTAAAAGGCAAAATTTGGGGGGAAGAATTTAATTATGATATTCATGAAGCAAGAGATGAAGTAAAAGCAGTGACCTATCACATGATGGACATAAAAAAGAATCAAAATTACATTTTACAAGTGATACTCGACATATGAAATTCTAAAAACCATGATTTAATTTAAAAGTTTATTTTATTGAGAATTATTTTAAATTCTGTTCTCCTACTTCTACAAATCTTTTCAACTGTATGACTAACTTTATTATTTAAACACTTAAAACATGACTATTTATAAAATAAATATCTTAAAATATTTTGATTCAATTATAAGCAGCATCAAGTCCATTTTTTGTTATAAATTTTCATTTCTGTGGAAATTTTACTCACCATATTGTCAAGAAAAAGAGTGTTTTATAGAATTGTAATAACTTGTTTATGATTTATCGGCAGTAAATGGTAGTATTAACATCCATTATACCATTTAGAACCTAAATATTTATTTTAATTCCTGGTTTCATTTTATATGTGGCAAGAAGTTAATTGAATATGTTTTAGTATAATAATGAATTATAAATAGAAAAATAGACTAATATTAATATTAACCTTTTAATAAATTTCTGAATTTCAATGGAATTATCAAATTTATCAATCTTAAAAAAATTTTATTAAGAAATTTGATGGAATGATTATCATGAGTATGGAAGATAGCTTAAAAAAAGTTCGAGAGTGCGTATGGGAACTTCCAAGTAGTTATAAAGATTGTATGAGAGTACCAGGTAGAGTGTATCTGGATGACCAGGATATAAAGCTAGTGGAAAAAGGGGCTTTGGATCAAGTAGCAAACGTTGCCTGTTTACCTGGGATCCAAAAATTTTCCATAGGACTTCCCGATATCCACTTTGGATATGGATTTAGTATTGGAGGGGTAGCTGCCTTCAGTGGGCATAATGGAGTTATAAGTCCTGGAGGAGTAGGTTTTGACATAAACTGCGGGGTAAGATTCTTAAAAACAAATCTCACAGAAAAAGAAGTTAAACCTAAAATTAAAGAATTAATAGATACATTGTTCAAAAATGTACCATCAGGTGTAGGTAGCAAAGGAAAAATAAGACTACAGGATGGACAAATTGACGAAGTTTTAAATAATGGTGCCCAGTGGGCCGTGGAAAATGGATACGGCTGGGAAGAAGATCTCAGTTTCCTAGAAGAAAATGGTAAAATGGATGCAGCAGATTCTTCAAAAGTAAGTGAAAAAGCAAAAAAAAGGGGAATACCCCAATTAGGCTCTTTAGGATCTGGTAACCACTTTTTAGAAGTCCAAAAAGTTGATGAAATATTCGATAAAAAAACTGCAGATGTCTTTGGCGTTAAAGAGGGTGACATAACTGTGATGATACATACTGGTTCACGGGGATGTGGTCACCAGATCTGCTCGGACTACCTTAGAATAATGGATAAAGCGTATAAACGACATAAAGTAAATATCCCAGATCGACAATTAGCTTGTGCTCCCGTAGATTCAGAAGAAGCCCAGGATTATTTTAAAGCAATGTCGGCTGCGGCTAACTATGCCTGGGCTAATCGGCAGATGATTGTACACTGGGTTAGGGAGTCTTTCGAACAAATATTCAAAAAAAGCGCCGAAGAGATGGAAATGGGAATTATCTATGATGTTGCCCACAACATAGCAAAAAAAGAGGTTCACAATATCAAAGGTAGAGATTTAGAAGTGTATGTGCACAGAAAAGGAGCCACCAGGGCTTTTGGACCTGGAAGAGTGGAAATTCCCCAAGAATACAGAAAAGTTGGACAACCAGTACTTATACCTGGAACAATGGGAACAGCCTCTTACCTGCTTGCAGGGACTGATGTTGCTATGGAGGAAACTTTTGGTTCTACTGCCCATGGCGCAGGTCGAAAAATGAGTCGTGCTGGAGCAAAAAGAACATATCGTGGGGAAGAAGTTAAAAAAGCCCTTGAATCTCGAGGAATAGCTATAAAAGCCACTTCAATGCCGGTAGTGGCAGAAGAAGCACCTGGCGCATATAAAGATGTTGATAAGGTAGTACAAACTGCACACAAATCAGGCATATCCAAATTAGTAGGTAAAATGGTACCTCTTGGAGTGGCAAAAGGATAGAATCCATGAATCTATTTTAAATTAAATAATGAACAATTTATAATAAATTTACTTTAATTTGAGGTTTGATGTGATGATAGGAATAATTGGCGGCACAGGAATATATGAAATAGTTGAAATGGGAGAAATAATCGATAAAAAAGTTATTAAAACCCCTTATGGTGATTCTCCTGAAATATCCATTTTTAAATTGCATGACAAAGAAGTTGCTTTCATGCCCCGGCATGCCCAAGGTCATACCACCCCGCCACATATGATAAAATACCATACCAATATATGTGCCTTCAAAAGGTTGGGAGTTGACAGAATTTTATCCACCAATGCTGTGGGATCTTTAGATGAAGACATAAAGCCAGGAGATATTCTAATACCCCATGATTTTTTAGATTTTACAAAAACTAGGAAGAGTACTTTTTATGATTATAATACCGTGCATATTGATATTACAAATCCATATTGTCCCGAACTGCGAGATTTATTAATAAGTTCTGGAGATGTGATTGATAAAGGGGTTTACGTATGTACTGAAGGACCCCGTTTTGAAACTGCTGCTGAAGTCAAAATGTTTAAAAATCTGGGAGGGACTGTAGTGGGTATGACTGGTATTCCTGAGGCCATACTTGCAAGGGAACTGGAAATATGTTATGCCAGCATATGCACTATATCCAATTATGCTGCTTCTATTTCTCCGGATAAATTAACCATTGACGAAGTTTTTGAAATTTTAGAGAAAAAAGAGAAGGTTTTAATTCGATTAATATCTGAAACAATAGCTAAAATACCTGATGACAGGAATTGTCCCTGTAAAAATGCCCTGGAAGGAGCAAAAGTAGAAATTGATGTGGAAGACCTCTAAAAAATCCTCTTTCTTATCCCCACTGATGGCATCTAATTACTTGTAACTAAATAATTGAGTAAATTATAATCAAAAAACAGGGTTAATCATAAAAATAGGCTCAAAAACCATGCTAACCACCCTAAAGCACCTATAACATAGATTACATATACTGCCCACTTGATGCTTCTATTAACGAAAAATTTTTGAATTCTTTTCTTTTCTTTGATTGCTAGTATAATCACGGCTATGATAAAAATCCTTAGGCCCCATATGAAAACTGGAGACTGTATGGTTCTTTCCAAAGCAAGAAGTTCCTTTTCAAAAAATGGGCCAAATAAATAAACAAATAATATGAACCATCCCACAAGTGCAAGGATAAATGAAGCAATATATAACCGGGTTTTTAGATAACTTTTCCAATTGGTTATTCTATTTTTAGTGTTAGTCATTTAATTTCCTCTCATGAAAATTTGATTTTCTAGTTTTTTAAATATCAAAGTTCAAAAAGGTTGCATAAAGCATGGAATATGATTGAAGCATAGGTTTTACCTGTTTTAAGACGTAAATATCCTACAATCAGACCTAAAACCAGACCCGCCATCATTTTTAAGATCATGATAAAGCCTAAATTTGAATATCGGATTAATACATCGGCATAACCCAGTTGCCATACACTGAAAAGCAGTGTAACAGTCAAAAAGGTTAAACCATCTGGATTAATCATTCCTTTGGATTCACGTATCTTAGTCCAGATATAACCTCTGAATAATAGTTCTTCAAATACTGGAGCTATAATGGCATATATTAGCTGGAAAATAAGGATATAAAAATCCCATTTGAATATATATTGGCTTAATATGAGCGTGGGAATTAATGAAAATCCCATAATATAAAATATCCTACTTCTTAGCCGAATATCATCCCATCTAAGTCCAAGATCATTTAAAGATGGTTTAAAGTATAAAAGCAGGATTATACCTACGATTATAAAATCTAAACCTCTAAAAATCAGTACTAACGGTCCACTTGGTTGGACAGTTACAAATAAAAAGTTGAAAATGAATGCTCTTAAAACATGTATAACAACTAATACCAGTATAATTTTTAGAACTAGCTTTAAAAAGTTATTTCTGTCTTTAACTGTGCCAAATACGTTCATATTTTATTCCTCACTTATATTAATCCCCTTGATAGATGAAAATATCCTCAATTTGTATTTTAAAGAATTTTGCTATTTTAAAAGCCAGAACCAGTGAAGGATCATATTTTTCCTTTTCTATGGCAATTATAGTTTGTCTGGTTACTCCAAGCTCTTTTGCAAGCTCTTCTTGAGTTATGTCACTCATGGCCCGATATACTTTAAGTTTATTATTCATAGAAATCAATAACCATATTTTTTGTTATAATATCCATAGAATACATAATACAAGGCTAGAAGACCAACAGCAGCATATGAAAGAGTATAACCTGCCTGTGTAAAATCAGGATACTCATTTCTTAGAGTGATAAGGATTAATCCAATAATGGCTATGGCTATGGAAAATAGTACCATAGCCATTCTGGAGGCTTTTTCACTTATTTTAACTATTCTTTCATCTTCTAAAGTTTCATGAGTACGTTTTTTATAAATATATGATATCATAGCACCAATAACTATGGCTAGGATTGCTGGAAGGAGGGTTCCTTGGATAACAGATAGTGCTGCTACTATTCCAACAAACATAGCAATAATCATTCTTAAGATCTTAAAATTTTCCATTTTATCACCTTTATAGTTATCTTAATGGACTTCATTATCTGCAGCTCTTTTAATCCATATCTCTTCATTTTTTGGTTTAAATCAATATTTCCTACTGTAATATGCTCTTGAGGCAAAATAAAGTATAAAACAGGAAAATGCTACTACAAAAAGGATATAACCCGCCTGTAGAAATTGAGGATAATTATTTCTTAAAGCAACTATAATTATCCCTGCATAGATTACAACTGCTATAAGGATCCCTAAAGTCATGGTAGCAGCTTTTTCGTTAATCAATTGGGTTCTCTCATCTTCTATAATAACAGTGCTGTCGCCTTGGAAGATTTCTTTTAAATTGTCTCTATGGACGTATAAAACAATGCCTAATGCCATTAAAAGTACAATTGCCAGTACAATGATGTAAATATTTGCTAACAGTAGCCCTGCAAACCATAATGCTGATATAAATACAGATAATATTTTTATAAATAGACCAGATTCAAAAATTGAGAGTATTTTCATAATTGTTCCGGATTGCAAGCTCATAATATTTCACCTTTACTTGATTTTCCAATATTTTCTTTTAACTTCACAAAAATTCTTTTTAATTGAATAATTATATTTATATGATTATTTTTCATTTTAGCATATTCTCCTTTTTAGATAATCTCCATAAAGCCATATATGAGGCAAAAATTGTCATAAGTAGCTGTAAAAATGGAGATATAAATATCATGAGTATAATCCACCCCATAAAGCTAATTTTAGGGTCGAAAAGAATCAATGGCATTCCGAAATTCACGAAATTTGCAGTTGGATTCAAAAGCAGTGTACTTGCTGGTCCCCATATAATCAACATTAATACAAATGTAAAAACTGATGTAAAAAATGCATATTTTAAAATATCGCTTAAAATATCGCTTAGATTTCTTTCAAAAAGTGTCAACCGCTTTGCAAGGTACCATCCAACGGGAAATCCAAATAATATACAGAAAAATGGAACACCCATTCCCATTCCAACAAATAATGTATCTAAAATTATATAAAATGCAAAAGCTGCTTTGATATTTATTTTAAAAATGTTGTTCATCCAATCATCCCATGTAAATAGTACTTTACATAATGTTATATAAACTTTACTATATGTAACATAAACATTACTATGTGCTGATCTTAACTTCTCATAATATATCTTGTTTCAGCATCTAAACAATCAGATAAAACCTGATTAAGCAGAATGAGTCTTATAAGTCTAAAATTAATTTTATTAATGAATAAATGAACCATCCCAACATAAAATCAATGAAAAAAATAGTAAAATCTAAAAATTAGTTTATTATACAGAAAAATAGTAAAAAATAAATAAGAGGGTTTTATAACCCTGCTCTTTCAACTATCGTGTCGGCAACATCTTTAGCGGATTTAAAAGGGAAATCATCTGGTGTAAGTACTTTACCAGCATCACCTGCTTTTAGTTCGACATCTCCAGCTTTACATGTGGTTTCTGCTCCATCTGGAAATGCTGCTAGAAGTGCCTCTGGTGTTTCTATAGGAAAATTAACACCGGCCAGTGCCCCTACAATCTGTGCATGTATTTCTTCTTTGACTCCCATTATTTCATCTCCTTTGATTTTTTAACTACATCTTAAAATATACCCAGTTATAAATATATATTAAACCGTCATTAAAATGTACTAAGTATATTTTTATATACTAAAATGACCTTCCAAGTCAAAATACAAACCTTTAATATTTCTCCTACCATAATCCTATTATGGAAAATATGAATGAAACGAAAAATTCAGAAATGTGTGATGTTAAAGCAAAATTAGAAACAATACATAATGATATTAAACGTCTGACTGAAAAATCCAATCAAGAATATCTGGATAATTTACTATCTGATTTCAAAAAGGATTTTTTAAATTCAATCTCAAATTATGTTGTTGAAGACCTTGAAAAAAATCTAGAAAGAGGAATGTTAGATCCCTGCCATATGAGAGATACTTGTAAATCAAGATTTCAAAAGTTTTTAACAGAAAATGCAGAACTTATAAAGTGCGATTCTGTCCCCAAAGAAAAAATTGAAGAAAAAAAATCTGAATTAAACGAAATTAGAAATAGTGCTCCGTTTGACAAATGCGAAATTTGTTTTTCTGAGGTTGATTCTCTCTTTAACAAACAATTAAGTCTTATAAATTCACTCCATATCTACAATGACCATGAAGAAAAAAAATCTGAAATATCTAAAATAAATGAAGAATTCATAGCCAAAAATGTACTCGAACCTTTATCAAACAAACAGAGGTTGCAAATAATTAAATCATTGTCTTCTAAAACCCGAACATTTTCTGCTCTTTCAGAATTAACAGGGCTTCGTGGTGGTAATTTACTATTTCACCTGCAAAAACTGCTTGAAAGTGGTATCATTCTACAGAGGCATGAGCGGGGGGATTATATGATCACACAAAAAGGATTCAGTCTATTATTACTACTTGCTGATTGTCAAAAATTCATAGAAAATGAGAAATAATTCTATTTACATTACAACCTGATTAATATGAGTATAACAAATATATAACAAAGATTTTAATTAATTTCGAGTCATTAAAAGTAATTAAAGGTTATTTCATAACTTCGCGTAATGTAAATCATAGCCATATCTAAAAAATTTAAAAAGATTAAAATCATTCATTGATATATTATGGAAAATAAAGTGCAGGAGGTATAATTTTATGAAAAAAGTTCTTTTAATATGTGGCAGTCCACGACCAAATGGAAACACTGCCCAGGTACTGGAAGAATGTGCCAAATCCATTGAAAACCAAAGTTTAGAAACTGAAATCTTATCCCTTAGAGGTAAAAAAATACAATCATGTATTGCATGTGGTAAATGCGCCGAACTTCACCGATGTTCTTTAGAAGATGGATTAAACGAGATAATAGAAAAGATCAGAGAATCAGAAGGTTTCATAATTGGGGCTCCGGTTTACTTTGGTACTGCGCGTGGAGATGTCATGTCCCTCCTGCAGAGAGTGGGTATGGTATCCCGTGCATCTGACCAATTTTTATCCTGGAAAGTAGGTGGTCCTATAGCTGTGGCAAGAAGAGGAGGTCAAACCGCCACTATACAGGAAATGTTGATGTTCTTCTTTATAAATGAGATGATCGTCCCCGGATCCACTTACTGGAACATGGTATTTGGATTGGCACCAGGAGAAGTTCAAGAGGATTCTGAAGGTCTAGAAACAATCAGAAGATTTGGGAAAAATGTGGCCAAGTTAATAAACAAATTAAATGAATAAAAATAAATGAATTTTTTATTTTTGGGTGGACAAATGAGTAAAGAAGAGCTTTACAAGAAATTTGCTAAATACTATGATAAAATCTATTCAAAAAAGGATTACATAGGAGAATGCCAGTTTATAGAATGGGCCGTGGCCCAACATAAGACCCGTGCTGGTAAAAAATTACTGGATGTTGCCTGTGGAACCGGTGCACATGCAGATCTCCTAAAAAAGAATTTTTCTATTCTGGGTGTGGATATAAGTTCAGATATGTTGGATATCGCCCGAGAAAAAGTTCCAGATGTTGAATTTAAAGAAGGTGATATGAAAAAATTGGATTTAAAAGGCAAATTTGATGTTATAACCTGTCTTTTCAGTGCCATGAACTATAATACCAGTTTAAAAGAATATGAACTAACTCTGAAAAATTTTTATGAACATCTCCATCCAGGGGGAGTTTTAATATTTGATCTAGGAATTAACCATGAAAACTGGATGGAAGGAATGATTTCTGTAGATACTGTAGTAGAAGATAATCTAAAACTTGCCAGGATCTGCCAATCACATCTGGAAGGAAATATATTTAATGCAGACTTTGTTTTTCTGGTTAAAGAAAATGAAAAGCTTGATTTTGATATTGACCGTCACATAATTGGTGTATTTAAAACCAGCGAAATATTTGAATTAATGAAAAAAGTCGGATTTTACGTAGCAGTATATGGAGAATTCACCCACAAAAAATGGGAAAAAGGTTCCATGGAAAGACCTGTGTTCGTTGGTTTAAAACAATAAAATAATAAATTGAAACAGAAATTATAAACTATATTGTAAAGTGATTGAAATGAGAATAGCAGTTGCCAGGACAGATAGGGATGAGGTCGCTCATTTTGGACGAGCTCAAATCTTTTCAATCTATGATTTTGATGAAAAGAGTTATGAAATAACTTTTTTGGAAGATAGAAAAACTAATATCAACCCTGAAATCAAACATCAATGGTCATTATCTTTAGAGTTGATAAACGATTGTGATTTAGTTATATGTGCTCAGTTAGGGATTAATGCTAAATTTGGTTTGGAAAAAGCAGATATTAAAGTTGTCCAGGATGAAGGAACTGTTTTGGATGTTTTAGGAAACTATGTTAAACATTATAAGTTTATGAATAAACCTCTTTTTGGAGATAAATAAGTCTTAAATTAAGTTTTATGCTTTTGTCATAGAATTAAGCAATAATTTAATTAGTTTAATTTAATCACCCCGGTTCAGATCCTTAAAAAATTCCGCCATGTTGATATGATCAACATCCTTAAATAGAAGATTAACAATAAAACAAATATCTGTTTAACAGGGCGGCAAAAGATTCCAAAACTATTTTATTATATTTTAAATTAAAATTTATTTAAATGATTTAATTGTATTTTGAAAATCTGGTTTATGTTTAAACAATTGATTTAGTGAAAAAATCAGTTCTTCAATACATTTATAAATCATGAATGAGATGTATAATAAAAGATTTTAAACTTATAAGTTAATAGAAAATAAATACTGGCAACTTATTAGTAAATATTTATTGAATAAAGATTTTTTAGTATTTTAATTAACTATCTAAAAAGTTCTTTTTATAAATAATCACGAATTTAAGGTGATAATATGGCTAAAGCTAGACGTAGAAGAGTAAGAGATACGTGGAAAGAAAAGAAATGGTACACGATAACAACTCCTAAATCATTTGGAGAATCAGAAATAGGAATAACTCCTGCAAGAGATCCAGAAATACTTAAAAAAAGGAGTGTGGAAGCATCACTAAGAGAGCTTACTGGTGATTTTAGTAAACAGTATGTAAAGCTCTCATTTCAGATTAGCGAAGTGGCTGGAGACACAGCAACCACTAAATATGTAGGACATCAAGTAACCACTGATTACGTTAGAAGTATGATAAGACGAGGGTCCAGTAGAATTGACGCCCTTACAACTATAAATACCAAAGAAGGCTACAAGATGAAGGTGCATGTTCTGGCTATAACCACCAGAAGAGCTAAATCTTCACAGCAAAAATTCATGAGAGAGACTATTGAAAGCCTAATAAAAGAAATTGCTGCTGAAAAAACCTTTGAAGAGTTTGTAGAAGCTGTAGTTACAGGGAAAATTGCATCTGAAATCTACCATGTTGCAAAGAAGATATACCCCCTAAAACGGGTTGAAATCATAAAGACTCGGGTTATGGAAGAACCAAAATAATTCTGGGACCTACATGATTATCTGGGAATATGTGATCCTATGTGTAATCATAGGGGCATTAACTTATTACAGAGGAGCCCTTGACTTTTTAGGGTCTCTATTCATGGTTATCATGGGTCTTATTATTATAGTAACCGCCGGTTTTAACTGGCTTTTATTAATTTTTCTTTTTTTGATTTTAGGAATGTTATTTACCAGATATAAACACCAGTACAAGAAAGAAATAGGGGTTTATGAAGGTAAAAGAACTGCGAAAAATGTTATATCTAATGGTATTGTAGCTTTTGTTATGGCATCTTTCGGTAACTACGCAGGTTTTATTGGTGCGGTTGCAACTGCAACTGCAGACACACTTGCCAGCGAAATTGGTGTAGCTAAAACACCTCGTCTTATTACAAACCTCAAAAAGGTATCTCCCGGGACGGATGGAGGTATTTCTATTTTAGGAACTGCTGCTGGAATATTAGGAGCAGGTATTATAGGAATTGCAGCATATTTGCTCCATATATTCCCAGATCCGTTTGTAACTCTTAAAATATCAATAATCGCAGGCACTGTAGGCTGTTTTATGGATAGTATCCTTGGTGCTGTGCTGGAAAGAAGAAACTATCTCAACAATGAACATGTTAACCTATTAGCAACTTTAACCGGCGCTTTTTTAGGAATATTGATTGCTTAAAATTTTATAAAAAAGGTTATTAATATCTGATGGAGATTAAATATAAACCAGCGTGATTTAGGTGATAGTGTGAAAGGAATAATAATGATAATAGATGGAATGGCTGACCGGCCCATAAATGAGCTTGGAAATAAAACACCACTTGAATTTGCTAAAACACCAAACATGAATGAATTGGCAAGAAAAGGAATAAATGGAATAATGGACCCCATAAAGCCAGGTATAAGACCTGGGAGTGATACAGCACATATTTCTATTCTTGGATACGATCCTTACACAGTTTATACTGGTCGTGGGCCTTTTGAAGCTGCAGGAGTAGGATTAGATGTTCATGCAGGAGATATTGCTTTTCGATGCAATTTTTCCACAGTCAGTGATGAGGGAATTATCACCGATAGAAGAGCAGGTCGGATAAGAGATGGGACGGATAAAATATCCCAGAGCATTAATTCCATTAAATTAAACGGTTTTGAAGACATAAATATCATTTTTAAGGAATCTACCGGGCACAGGGCAGTTTTAGTACTTCGAGGAGAAGGATTATCTGATAAAGTTTCAGCTGCTGATCCAAAACATGACGGCAAGCCCCCAAAAAAGGTTAAACCTCTTGATAATACCAAAAGCGCAGCTAAAACCGCGGAAATATTAAACAAACTGGTTGAAGAATCGTATAATTTACTAAAAGAACATCCCATCAATCTAGAACGAATAAAAAATGGTGAAAACCCTGCAAATATAATACTCCCCCGGGGTGCAGGTGCTGTTCCAGATGTCCCTCCCTTCAATGAAAAATACGGTTTAAAATCTGCTTGTATAGCAGAAACCGGTTTAATTAAAGGTATTGGAAAATTAACTGGCATGGATTTAATTGATGTTGAAGGAGCAACTGGTGGTATTGACACTAATCTCCCCAATATAACCGAAAGTATTATTGATACTGCTCAAAGCGATTATGACTTCATCTTAATCAATATTGATGGTGCAGATGAAGCTGGACATGACGGTAATCTTGATGAAAAAGTCAAGTTTATTGAAAAAGTGGATGAAGTAATTGGAAAAATAAAGGAACTGAATAATTTATACTTCATCTTAACTGCAGATCATTCCACCCCAATTTCTGTAATGGACCACACTGGAGATCCGGTTCCCATCATAATTTCCGGGCCAGAAGTAAGAGTAGATGATGTAGAAATCTTTAGTGAAAGATCAGCTGCACATGGCGGACTATGCAGGATTAGGGGTAGCGACATTATGAATATTCTAACGGATCTCATGAATAAATCAGAGAAATTTGGTGCATAATCATGGATGATGACATTCCGAAACTTTTTGGTACCTCTGGTATACGTGGAAAAGTGGATGAAAAAATAACTCCAGAACTTGCTATGGACGTAGGAAAAGCTTTGGCTACTTATATTGGTGGAAAAAATCGTAATATTGTTATAGGCTACGATACTAGAGTTTCAAGTGAAATGCTCGAAAACTCAATAATTTCAGGTATATTAAGGTGCGGGTGTAATGTTTTAAAAGTAGGGATGGTGCCTACTCCGGTAGTAGGATACGCTACCATGAAACTCCAGGCTGACGCAGGAATAATGATCACTGCCTCTCACAACACTGCAGAATATAATGGAATAAAACTATGGAATAACAGTGGTATGGCTTACACACAGGAACAGGAAAGAGCCATAGAAAGAATAATTCACAATAATGAGTTTAAAGAGGAAACCTGGGAACATATAGGTAAAATAAAGGATATAAAATATATTATATCCTACTATATGGACGAACTGCTTAAAAGGGTAAAAATCAAACATCATATAAAGGTGGTTGTAGACTGTGGTAACGGTGCCGGCTCATTGATATCTCCCATCCTATTTCGAAAAGCAGGGTGCGACGTCATAGCTCTCAACTGTCAACCTGACGGTTTTTTCCCCGGTAGGAACCCAGAACCAAACGAAGAAAATTTGCAAGAGCTTATGAAGGTAGTTAAAGCAACTAAAGCTGATTTAGGTATCGCTCATGATGGTGATGCTGATAGAATGATTGCTGTGGATGACAAAGGGAATATAGCTGATTTTGACAAGACTTTAGCTTTAGTTTCCAGTATGATCGGAGGTAAAGTTGTAACCACTGTAGATGCTTCAGTTTGTGTAGAAGAATGTGTGAAAAATGTTGGTGGAGAAGTTTTACTAACTAAAGTAGGTGATGTTCACGTTGCAGAAGCTATAGCAGATCATGATGCTTCATTTGGGGGAGAACCATCAGGTACATGGTTACATCCTGATTTCTGTATGTGTCCTGACGGTATATTGTCTGGTTTAAAACTTGCGGAAATAGTTACTGAACATGGATCACTGTTTAAACTCCTAGAAGACATCCCCAGTTACCCTACAATACGTGATAAAATAATCTGTGATAATATAGATAAAGAGAGGATTATGGAAAGTGTAAGAGAAGAGCTTCACCATAACTTTAATGAAGTGGCTGATGTGAATTATATTGATGGTGTTCGAATCACTATGACCGATGGAAGTTGGGTGTTGGTAAGACCATCAGGTACAGAGTCATATATTCGGATCACCTTAGAAGCCAAAACTCCTGAGATGGCTTCTGAGATTCGAAATATTTCTACAGAATTTATAAGAGGTATGTTATGAAGGCCGTCATAATTACAGCGGGTGAAGGCACAAGGATGCGACCATTAACCTTGAATCGCCCCAAAACCATGCTGCCTGTTGGGGGCAAACCAATATTACAACACAATGTAGAAGCACTACATAAGGCAGGTGTCTCTGAAATAACCATGGTGGTAGGCTATAAAAAAGAAGTTATAATGAATTATTTTGGTGACGGGTCTCTATTCGGAGTAAATATCGGATATGTGGAACAAAAAGAAAGATTGGGAACAGCACATGCCATTGGAAAAACTCGTGACCTAATTAATGACGATTTTGTAGTCTTAAATGGAGATATATTAGTAGATCCGCAACTTATTGTTAATTTAATAGAAAAATATAATTCTAAAAAGTATGCAAAAGCAGTTTTAGTTTTAACTGAAGTTGAAGACCCTACTTTATACGGCGTGGTTGAGATAGACGAGGATGAAATAAAAAAAATCGTTGAAAAGCCCAGTCTAGAGGAAGCCCCCAGTAATCTAATAAATGCCGGCATATATCTTTTTGATACGGATATATTTGATGCCATAGATAAAACAGAGAAATCTGAAAGAAATGAATACGAAATAACTGATTCTATCACTTACTACATTAATAAGGGTTTGGTGGTTTTAGGACTCCAATCTGAAAGAAGATGGATAGATATTGGAAGGCCCTGGGAACTTTTAGAAGTTAACGAAGAACTTATAAAGGACGTTAAAGGGAAAATTGATGGTAGAATTGAAAAAGGAGTGACTATCGAAGGTCCTGTGGTTATTGGGAAGGAAAGTATAATTAGATCAGGTTCATATATACAGGGACCAGTTTTCATCGGCGATGGGTGTGATATTGGTCCTAACTGTTATTTAAGAAAATATTCCAGCATCGGCCATAACGTGAGAATTGGTAATGCTGTTGAAATAAAAAATTCAATTATCATGAATAATACTAATGTGAATCATCTCTCCTATGTTGGGGATTCGGTTATTGGAGAAAATTGTAATATTGCAGCAGGTACAAATATAGCCAATCTCCGTTTTGATGATGAAAATGTGCAAATAGAGGTTAAAGGCAAAAAAATTGATAGTGACAGACGTAAAATGGGAGTAATATTTGCAGACGGCGTGAAAACCGGTATTAATACCAGTTTCAATCCTGGAGTAAAGGTAGGTGAGGGAGCCGCCATAAGTGCGGGGGCTATAATTCACAAAGATATACCCTCAAAAATGCTTGTTTTAGTTAAACAAAACCATGAAATCATCAAAATTAACAATTACAAAAAGGAAAAATAATTTGAGTTAAATGAAATGATTCATGAAACTGTAAAAATATTTCCCGGAGCAAAACTCATTGGCAAAGTCAAAATTGGCCAAAATTCTTCAATATGGTATAATGCAGTTTTGAGGGGAGATATAGAAGAAATCAAAGTTGGAAAATTTTCAAATGTACAGGATAACTGCGTGGTACATGCTTCCAAAAACCATCCAATTTTAATTGACGATTACGTATCTGTGGGACATGCAGCAGTTCTCCACGGCTGTACCATCCATGCCAATTGTATAATTGGAATGAATTCCACTATCCTTAACCAGGTTGAAATAGGGAAAAACAGTATTGTTGGTGCTGGAGCCGTGGTTACAGAGGGTAAAAAATTTCCGGCACGAAGTTTAATACTGGGGATACCCGCAAAACAGGTCCGAGAACTTAAAGAAGAAGAGATAAAATCTATTAAAGATAATGCTTTACGATATGTAGAACTGGCAAAAAAAAGTGATTACCATGGTCAAAGTAAAAAAAATTGTAGAAGAACTTGATCCTTATGTCCCCGGCAAATCAATCGAAGAAATAGCTTCTAGATATAACTTAAATCCTGATTCAATAATTAAATTAGGTTCAAATGAAAATCCATTAGGGCCATCCGAAAAAGCTGTAAAAACTGTTATTGATAATCTGAAATATATCCACCAATACCCAGAATCAAATATAGAAGATTTAAAAGAAGAATTAGCTTCTTATGTTGGTGTGAAAGCAGAAAATATAATTGTGGGTGGAGATGGGGCTGATGAAATTTTAGATGTTTTGGGTAAAACATTGATAGAACCTGGAGATGAGTTTATTGTCCCTATACCCTCTTACATGTACTACGAATTTACACTGAGAATACATGGTGCAGTCCCAGTATTTGCAAAATGGGATGTGGATGAAAACGAGTTAGACGTGAACTCAGTAATAGATTGTATATCTCCCAAAACAAAAATCATATTTTTATGCACCCCAAACAATCCTACTGGTGGTTTAATAAATAAAAAAGATATTAAAACTGTTCTAAACAGTACTGACGCTCTGGTAGTTGTAGATGAAGCTTACATCGAATTTTCAGGACCTAATAATGTTGAACTTTTGCATAAATATGAAAACCTTTTTATTTTAAGAACATTTTCCAAAGTATTAGGACTTGCAGGAATGCGTATTGGGTATGGAATATCAAATAAATCGTTTATAGAATATATGCATCGAGTTAAACCTGTTTTTAGTCTTACTAAACTGTCACATGTCGCAGCTCTGGCCACCTTACAAGATGAAGAGTACATAAAAAAATCGGCCCAAGTTTCCATAGAAAGTAGGGAATTTCTCTATGAACAACTGGCAAAGTTTGAAGATTTGAAGGTATATTCTTCTAAAGCCAATTATTTATTGGTGGATATACGGAAAACTGGTTTCAATTCTGAATCTTTTACAGAAGAACTGTTGAAAAGAGGTATTATAGTAAGAAATTGTAGTTCATTTCGTGGTTTAGATGAATACTGGATCAGGGTAAGTGTTGGTACCTTAGAGGAAGATAAGAAATTTATTGATGCTCTGAAAGAAATTATCAAATAATTTGAATTTAATATTCATAAGCGGATTTCAAATATTAAAAATGTGATGAGATGATTATTGGTGGAACAGCGATATCGTCACTGGATTTTCCCGGAAAAATTGCTCTGGTAATTTTTTGCGGAGGTTGCGTCATCAGATGTCCTTACTGTCATAACCCAGAAATTATTGACGGTGGAAAATCCATAGACCTAGAGGATATTTTTAGTAAAATTGAAGATTCACTAGAATTCATTGATGGAATAGTTATAACTGGTGGCGAAGCCTTAATCCAAGCAGAAGATGTTGAAAAAATCTTGAAATTCTGCAAAAACCATTCATTGCACACGAAGATAGATACTAATGGTTGTTTCCCAAATAGACTTAAAAAAATTATTCATCTCATCGATTACATTGGACTGGATGTTAAAGCTCCTTTTAACAAGTATGAAGAGATTATTGGATCTCCTGTTGGAGATAAAGTAAAAGATACCATGAAAATTTGTTTAAATTCTCCAGATACATATCTGGAATGTAAAACCACATATGTTCCAACCTTGATGGATGAAGACGATGTGGTGACTATTGCTAAGGAAATTGACTGTGATCTCTATACCTTACAACAATTTAGAAACCGCGTGGTTCTGGATGAGAAATTGAAGAAAGTACCCAGCCCTACTCGGGATGAGCTCTTAAAAATTGCCAAACAAGTGAAACCTTATTTAAAAAACGTTAAAATTAAAACTTCAGAATTTGGAGAGGAAATCATAAAAGAAGAAAAGGCTAAATAATTTAGAAGAATGATTATTATATCTATTTAATAAATTCGTTAATAATAGTATCAATCCAACTTATTTAGCATTTAGGAAAATCTATAATAAAAAACCATAATTGATAATTAAAAAATTTTATCGAATCTCTTTTTAACAAATCCTGTTGGAGGGGTAAATTATACCTATTCTATCCTTTGGAAGCCGTAACATTGAACTTATAACTGGTCAGAAAAAATCTACCATTAGAAAATTATGGAAAAAACCGCTGAAAGTAGGAGATCGTTTACACTGCTACTGGAACCTAGTATCCAAGGAAAGAGAGAAATTATTTGAAGCAGAAGTAACTGATGTTGACATCATAAAATTCAAAGACTTGATAAAAAACCATCAACTAGCCAAGGAAGAAGGTTTTAAGGATGCAGTTGAACTGGAAGAAGAATTCAGAAAAACTTATCCAGAAGATACAGATGACGACTCTTTATTTCAAGTTATTAGATTCAAAAAAATTCCGTTAGAAGAATGGGAAGGAGAAAAAATAAATGAAAAAGCCAGGATAACCAAACGAGCAGACATTTTGTTTGATACTGGTAAATACAATGATTCTGTCATGTGTTACACTGCCGCTCTAAGATTTGATCCTTCTGATGTTTATCTATTGAATAAAAAGGGAGATAACCTTACGCGGCTGGGAAAATTTAAAAAAGCAGTTGAATGCTATGACCAGGCCCTCAAAATTGAACCTAACAATGAATATATCTGGAACAATCGGGCGATTGCGCTTTTAAATGCCAATAAACTAAAAGAGGCCATAAACTCCAATGATGAAGCATTAAAATTAAATCCCAATAACACCCTGGTTTTGTACTGGCGGGGATTTATTTTAGAGATGTTAGGTGAATATGAAGATGCACTTAAAGTGTATGATAGAGTGATTGAACTCGATCCACAAAATCCAGATGTGTGGAATGCAAAGGGAAATCTATTATCAGAACTAAACCGAACCAATGATGCCTTAAGTTGCTATGATAAAGCATTAGAATTATGTTTAGATGATGTTCCAGATGCCCCTGCATGGAACCGCAAAGGAAATGCCCTTTTAGAGCTTGGAAGGTTTGATGAAGCAGTGAAATGTTACGAAGAAGCTTTAAAATTAGAAAATGAAAATGATATATTCTGGAGTAATAAAGGCGTGGCTTTGATGGAACTAAATAAATTTGAAGATGCAGTTGAAAGTTTTAAAACAGCACTGATGATAAACCCTGAAAATGATGACGCCCGGGTTTTAATGGATGAATGCCTAGAAAACTTATAAAAAAAGTTTTGATGCATACTAAATTTTTTTTAATATGTAAAATATGGAACCGTCCTGATTCTTTTTGAAAAATTCTAATTCCTTTAATTCTTCATCTAATTTTTTATTTAGATTATTATGGCTCTGATATAAATTTTTTAAATGGTAAATTTGATTTGACCAGGGTTTATAATATTCATACCACCATTTTTCATGGGATATAATAAAATAATCTTTTAATTCATAACCTGTTTCTTTTATAATCTTTAATTTTTCATCATGATTATCATATCCATCATGAAGAACTAAAAATCCCCTATTTTTAATTAAAGATTTCCATTCAGATAATCCTCTCTTAAAACCGATAACTGCAATAGAACCTTCAGCCCATATAATGTCAAAACTATTTTCAGGTAGTTCAATCTCAAAAAGAGAACAGTTCATTGTTTTAATCTTTTTAGTGAGATTTAAGTCTTTTATTTTCTGTTCAAGATATCTCAATGAATTTTCGTCAATGTCGATAGCAGTTATATCGCACTTACACAATCTTGCCAGTTCTAAGGTGGGAACACCGGTACCGCAGCCAATGTCCAGTATTTTAGGATTTTCAATTTTAGGTAAACTTAAAAATGCTTTACGAGTATACTTTAATAGGTTTTCCCGAAAAACATCTTTATTTACCTGAATAAGTTCATTTACATTCATTTTCTCTTTAAATGGTTTTTTTTAAAAAATTTGTAGAAATATTAAAAAAGGATATGGAAAGTTAAGATTTATCCTTGTCTAAATGTTTTTTAACCAGTGAAATTCCCCATTCAGCCATTTTTTTAGCATTTTCTAGATTTTCAGCCTCTGAAAAGCATCTAAATATGGGTTCAGTTCCTGAAGGTCTTATAATAACCCATCCTTCCTCAGTGAATATCTTTACTCCGTCTGTGGTGTCCAGTTTATAATCTTTGGTTTCGTCGGTAACGTCTTCCATCACCTCTTTTTTAAGATTATCTGGACATTTTACTTTCATTTTTTCTGAATAATAAACTGGTAGTTCTTTAATGAGCAAAGATAGGGGTTTTCTTTCTTTAGCCATTATTTCGATTATTTTTGCTGCAGAAAGGGCTGCATCTCGCCCGTAAACAAAATCAGGAAATATTAAACCACCGTTTTCTTCCCCACCGAACAATCCATTTTTATTTTTTAATTCTCTTGCAACCAATAAATCTCCCACAGCAGTCGCTATAACCTCCCCACCATATTCATTAGCAATATCGTATATAGCCGAGGAAGTTGCTACAGTTGTAACGATTAATCCACCGTTATTTTCAATTAACATGTATTTTTCTACCAGTGCAAAGGTTTTATCTCCGAAAACAAACTCTCCATTCTCATCAATACAGATGGTACGATCGGCATCACCATCATGAGCAATACCCAAATCGGCACCCGTAGTTTTCACCACATCGATTAATTCTCTAAGATTGTCTTTTATGGGTTCTGGTTCCCTTCCGGGGAAAAAACCGTCAGGTTGACAATTTAAAGTTAAAACATCACACCCTAATTCTCTTAAAATGTAAGGAGCTGTAAAACAGGCAGCGCCGCTGCCACAATCAACAACTACTTTTAAATTAGCATTTTTTATAGCTTCCATATCTACCCGGCTTACAACACCTTCCATATACTCTTCTATTGCATTAGTATTTATGGAATATTCTTTAAGTTCTTTCCAGGACACTCTTTTTACAGTATCATCAAAAAATATGTCCTCTATTTGCTCTTCCATATCGTCTTGGATTCCTATACCATCAGAATCCACAAATTTTATGCCATTATACTCTGGAGGATTATGAGAGGCAGTAATAATTACTCCACCATCATAATATTTTCTTACAGCATATTGAATAGCGGGAGTGGGAAGAATACCAAGATCAATGACTTCACAACCAGTAGACAAAAGTCCGGCAATTACCGCATGTTTTATCATTTCCGTGGATGTCCTGGTATCACCCCCAATTGCTACTTTTCCTTTCACTAAAGATCCATAAGCACCTGATAACTTTGAAGCAAATTCGGGTGTTAATTCCTCATTGGCTAATCTTCTTACCCCAAAGGTTCCAAAAAGTCTTTTCATATAAAACACCTCATTAGATTAAATCTGATAATAGATCTGAATAATTATATATTTTAAATTAATTTCGTAGGATTACCCTTTAAATTAACTAATTTTTTATTAATATGGTTATTTAAATTTTGTTTAATTTTATCTTGCATATTTTATATTTTCCATTAGAATATACAACCTTGGTATTGGGTGGTGTGGGCTTACCCGTTTCTAGGACTATGTATCCTACATTATCTTTTATAACATCAGAATAATTGAAATTTCCAAGTAAATACCTCTTTTTATCCAATAAATGTATTGCACCGGGACCATAACCTCCTTCAGAAACAGGTTGTCTGGCTATAGAAACAATTACTGGTGACATTTCATAATTAGAGGTTATCACCACATGCTCTTTATCTCCATTAACTTTGAACCACTCTGAAATATCTATTTCAGCCCAATTGGTTGTTGGTTCCATTTTTAGTCCGCAGGTTAGACCAGAAAAAATAGCAGATATAATAATAACTGAGATCAAAATATTATACACATTTTTATGATTTTTTATTCTAAAATTTCTCAATCCATAAGCAGCCAGAGCAACTACGAAAAAAATGCTGAAGGTCAATATTCTGTCGCTTAAAATAGGTATTCCCAACCAGTAGATCTGGCTCAATAAAATCATTAACAATGCTCCAGATAACATGAAAATGTCACTATTCAATCTCCTTTTAAACATTAAAAAACCGCCTATAACTGCGAATATAATGGTTATAACACCGTAAAATTTAAAGTACCTTAAAACGGGTAAGGGGATTCCTGGAGGGTTGTTAAACACATATCCGTGCATCAACACAATTGGTATCCACCAGATGGATGCTAAAAGAAGCATACAAATCAAAAGTACCCAAAAATGTTTTAAATTATTTTTTCTTTTAAGGATTTTAATTAAAATAGTGTAAACAGTTAAAACAAAAATTAAACACACGGCAGTCAGAGAATGGGTCAATAATATTAATCCACCTAATATCCCAGCTATAATCGCCATTTTGTAGTTATCATTTTCCATTGCAGAATAATAAAAATAAATTACCAAAGGAAAGATGATCAACGCCATTGCTTCGGGTATAGGTAACATAAATCTAAAAAAGGGGACAGAAAACATTAAAAAAAATCCAGCCCAGACCCCGGTGTAGAGATCATAAATTTTGTAGACTGTGTAAGTAATGCTGAGTACAATAGATGATGCTAAGATTGGTTGTAACCATCTAGCAATAATGAAAGGGTCTAATTTTAAAGATAAACTTAAAAATGCAATTAAATAGTGGAATAATGGCGTATAAAATGTTGGTCTCCCATAAGGGGCAAATGTAAGTGGATCAAAAAATGTGACGCCATTTGCCATATATAATTTGGCCATATGTACATGATAGTAAACATCCCAACTTAAGGGCCATTGATATTTAAGTGTAGGAATTAAAGTTATAAAAAAGGTAATAATAACGGGTATAAGTAATATAAATAGAGATTTGTTTCTCTTTATAATATGAAACTTCAACATGGAAAATCCTCTTTTTTTTCAAATAATAATGAAGAATTGGATGTAATAATTTTATGATTACACTATATAAAATTTTTAAAGATTATACGAGGAACAAAAATGAGAATAATCACCATAATTCCTGCATACAACGAAGAAAAATTCATTAAAAAAGTTGTGGAATGTTCTAAAAAACATTCAGACGTTGTTGTAGTGGATGATGGTTCAAATGATAATACTAGTCAGATAGCTGAGGATGCAGGAGCCGTTGTATTAACACACCCGAAAAATTTAGGTAAAGGTGCAGCCATCAAAACTGGACTTAAATTTATATTGGAAAGTAGTTATGATATTATCGTATTTATTGATGGAGATGGACAGCACGATCCTTCGTATATCCCCCAATTTACATCTGCTATGGATGATGCGCAAATAGTTATAGGTTCTAGATTTAAGGGAAAATTTCCAGATAATATGCCCTTCCAACGCAAACTGGCAAATCAGTTAACAACGGGAATAATAAGATATGTTACGGGATATGAAATAACTGATAGTCAAAGTGGTTTTAGATCAATTTCAGCAGATATATTAAATCTTTTTATTGATATAAAATATAATGATTATGTATTCGAATCTGAAATGCTCTACAAAGCATCAAAAAATAATATAAAACTTAAAGAGATAAAAATAGCTTGCGATTATGGTACAGAAAAGTCATATGTCACGCTTAAAAATGCCTTGAATTACGTGATTTTCATCATAATACATTTGCTAATGAAATTTAAAGGGAGATTCGATCTTTGAAAAGATTTTACGTATTCATGATTAGTTTGGTACTTATAGTACTATTAATATTATGGATTGGACCTCAACAGATCATTGATGCCTTTAAAACTGCAAATTGGGGACTTTTAATTTTAGCTATGATAATCCATTTAGTGGCAGTAGGTTTGAGATCCATACGATGGGGATTTATTATAAATAAACCTAAAGAATTCAAAAATAATTTTGTGGTTAAAACTATCGGACTTTTTGCCGGTAATTTCAGCCCAGTTAGGACTGCGGGGGAGCCGGTTACTGCAATTGCCGGTAAAAAAATTAATAAAATAAGTTTATCTGAAGGATTATCAGCAGGGCTAACTGAGAGGTTCTTTGATTTCATAATTGTAGGTTTGTTACTTCTGATTTCTTGTATCTGGCTGCCCAAAATACGTTATCTTGCCATAATTGGAGGAATTTTATCTTTAAGCTTCGTTGTTCTAATTTATTTCATAAACTGGAGAGAAAACGCCAGTATATGGCTTTATGAAAAAATACATCCTTTAATTGAAAGGTTGCCCATACAAGAAGAAGTTCTTGATAATTTTTATGAAAAAGCGGTGCAATTACTAAAGAGCATGGTTACCTATACTAAGTCATTTACAACTTATAAAAATCTGATCCTGGTAATAATTTTATCAGCTTTATCCTGGCTTGTAGAATGTCTTCGTCTTCTAACTGTTTTTTATGCCTTTAACCTAGAAATTAGCTTTGTTGCAGTAATTATAATATTCTTACTGGCCAATATTATTGGCGTAGTTACCGTGCTTCCAGGAGGTATTGGATCTATAGAAATATCTCTTACAGGCCTATTTGTCCTTTTTGGAGTTCCAAGAGCTCTAAGTGGGAGTATTGCTCTTGCCGATCGATTAGTATCATTCTGGGTTGTTACTGTATTGGGTTTGATTTTTTCATTCTATTATGCTAAAGACATCTTTGATGAGATTAAAAAATTTAGTATCGATCTTAAAATCTCAAAAAAATGAATTTTAAGCTATTATTTTAATAGATTTAGCATCTTTTAGTATAATTTCCATATCGCCATTATACTGCGTAACTGTTCCAACAATCTTTATTCGACGATTTTTCAACGATTTTACAGTGAAATTACCTTTTTCAATTTCTATTACAGTCTTTTCAAAGATTACTGCACTAATTTTGCCAGTATTATCAATTATTTCTAAAAAATAGGTGTTGCTGTTTTTTGATTTTTCCAATTTTGATACATATCCCTCTAATGAAACTTCTTCATCCAACATGCCCTTATCAATATCTATAATCTCAATTTCTCGAGGTAAAATGTAATTTGAAAAAATTATCATTCCTACTACACCAATAATGGCTGTTATAAAGGCCATTTTAAAAATATCATCATCTTGCATAATAAACACCTAAAATATAGTAATACTAATTTATTAAAGTATTTAAATTTTGCAGTTTAGTATTACTAAATCAAAATTAAATTAGAAAATAAAAGTATTCTGAATAGATAAATTATAAAATAAGAGTTCAAATCTTTTTTAAATTTACAAATATCTAGCAAAAACTAGTAAACAAATAATATTAAAAGATTATTTAACATTAGCCATTTTAAACATGGAATCAACTCTTTCCAGGGTATCAATATCTTCAACACCCTTATCTTCCCTTATTCCTTTAACTACGGGGAATCTTAGCGAATATCCACTTTCATATTCTGGGCTTTTGACTATTTCGCTGTAAGCAACTTCCAGAACGATTTTAGGGACAACTTCAACTTGCCTTCCTTTTTTATTTATGAAAAGTTTTCCCATTTTTTCAGATAACTCTAAAAGAGTTTTATCATCCAAACCAGTTGCTACATGAGCAATAGTTTTAAGATCATCACCATCTTTTAAAGCCAGAAGATAAGAACCAATAAAATGGGCCCGTTTACCACGGCCGTAGGTACCTCCCACCACTACCAGATCAAGGGTTTCAGGTTCGGCCTTAAATTTAAGCATCTTTTTACCACGAATACCAGGTATATATGGAGCAGTAGGATCCTTTATCATGATCCCTTCGTGTCCCTGTTCAATAGATATATTGAAAAGGTCAACTGCGTCTTGAATGTTTTCAGGGGTCACTTTAACCTGGCGGCTAAGCTCAATTTTATGCCCGTCAACTGTAACGATATCTTCAAGAATTTGGCGGCGTTTTTCAAAGGGTTCATCAATAAGTGGTTTTTCATAAAACAGAACATCAAATAGATACAAAGTTAAAGGGACTTTTTCCATTACTTTTTCAATTTCATACTTTCTCCGGATACGTTGAAGAATATACTGGAATGAAATTGGTTTTCCATCCTTGGTGACAATTATTTCTCCTTCCACTATAAAATCATGTTTTGGTAATGATTTATCTATATATCCTCTTATATCTGGAACTGCATTTCCAATATTTTCAAGTCTACGGGTGAAGATTAAAATTTCATCGCCTTTACGGTGGATTTGGACGCGGATACCATCATATTTGGTTTCACAATATGCTCCACCAATATCATTAATACTTGCCTCAATTCCTTCTGCAAGCTGTGCCAGCATTGGTTTAACTGGTTTGCCAGGTTTTAAAGTTAATTTTTTAAGGCCATCTTCACCTTCTCTGTAAGCCACCTGGGCCACAAGTCCCAGGTCATTGGTGAGCATGTGTGCTCTTTCAACCACATCCTTGTCTACCTTAAATGATTCAGCAAGAGCATCCCGTATAGTTCCTTCCCCCACACCAACTCTTAGCTCTTCAATAACTGTTCTAGCAATATATTTAGCCTCTCTTGGAGATGCTAAAGAAAAAAGTTCCAGTAAACTATCAATTTTTTTTGATTGCGCTCTGTTTCCAGATATGTTTGCCATTCTCCTTATATTATTGTATACCTTCTCTATGGTTAGTGGTTGTGAAAAAAAAGTGATCTGTGATCTTTTTTTGTAAAGTTCCTCAGTAGCAATTCCCAAGTCGCCAGTGTCCCGAAATTTATCTTCAACATCATCAACAGAAACACCTACAATAGTAGCTATAGATTTCATGAGAAGTTTTGAGCCGACCCCTATTTCTTCTTCACTCCATGAAGGGAAAACCTTCCCTAAAGTCATCATAGTAATCATGGGAAGTTTTTCATCATCCAGACTTTTATAAAAATCTGCAAGAATGGCTGTTTTTTCCAATCGCTTAGTAGTGGATTCTAATGCTTCATAAACATCCACAAGTTCTTTATAATTCATGTTATTGTTAAAATGCGACATAATATCCCAGCGAATTATTAATCTTCACCAAATATTCTCTTATCTAAGTACTTATTAATAGTTAATTATTTAATATTTCCTAATGCCTATATCTATAAATTATAATTGTATAATTAATTTTTAAAATCTTATAATTAATTAATTATCATATAAAAAGTTAATTATGTAACTAAACATGATAAAACGCGATTTTATAATTTAAATAATATATAAGGTCGTATTACCCCATATTAATTTAAAAGTTAAAGAAATAATTTATGTAAATCCTGAAAAAGAATAAAAATAGTTTAGTCATAATCTGACTAAACATTCATTAAACTGGTTAACGATAATATGCAACTTAAAAAGCTATGTAAAAAAGCAAGTAATTGTAATGAATGTCCTTTACAAAAAAATAGAACAAATGTGGTTTTTGGTGAAGGACCTTCCAATGCAAATATAATGTTAATCGGAGAAGCACCAGGAAAAAATGAAGATATTACAGGAAGACCATTTGTAGGAAGTGCTGGAAAAATATTAAGCAGTATCATACAAGAAGCCGATCTAAATCGTTCCAATATTTATATAACGTCTATAGTAAAATGTAGGCCTCAAGATAATAGGAAACCGAGAAAATTAGAGTATTCCACGTGTATAGATATTTTTTTGAAAAAGCAGATAGAATTAATTAATCCTGAAATCATTGGTCTTCTTGGAAATAGCTCCATATTCGCAATTATTGGTAAAAAAAATATCAATAAGATTCATGGAAATATCTATGAATCAAATGGGCAAAAGTACATGGCAATGTTTCATCCTGCGGCAGTATTATATAATCGTGCTTTACTCCCAAAACTCAAAGAAGATATGATAAAACTTGAAAAAATGCAAAATAGAGCATCAGTGTTATGAACATAATACCATATTAAATTTACTTTAAAGCTTTAATATTTACGAATCATTAACAAATTTTGATGAGAAAATTTTATTGTTCTCTATACATTTGTAAAATTTCTTCAGAAGTGGTGGCCTGTTCTGGGGCTTTTTCTTCCCTCCACCGAACAAACCGTGGAAATCTTAAAGCCATACCCCTTTCTTCTTCTTCATTCCAATTACAAGTGTGTATTGGGCTTTTAGTTATTTCAGATCCCAATGTCTCAATCACATATTCAGGTATTAAATAATAGTCAATGTCCATTTTTTTACTTAATTCCAGTCTTGCTGGTTTTTTATCAGTTAAAACTCCTTCCAATTTTGATGGGAGTTGTTCTAACTGTTGGTCAGAAAATCCCGTGCCAATTTTAGTTACAGTTTCAAATACGTCCTTTTCATGATTGTAAACTGCACATAGAAGCGCCCCATAGGTTCCACTTCTTCTGCCCCTACCAGGAAATGCTCCAACTATTACTAAATCTAAAGTATCAGTTAAATTAGTTATATACTCTTTTTTCCATTTAATCCAAGACCATTCACGTGCCCCGGCATGATAATAGGAATCATTGGCACATGATTTACAGACAATTCCTTCCAGGTTTCTATCAATACAATCCTGGAAAAAACCGTCAATAATATCTAAATTTGAACTTACCACCCTTTTAGCCAAATTAATATATTTTGAAGATTCTAATA
Source organism: Methanobacterium sp. BRmetb2 (assembly GCA_003491285.1). Taxonomy (NCBI): domain Archaea; kingdom Methanobacteriati; phylum Methanobacteriota; class Methanobacteria; order Methanobacteriales; family Methanobacteriaceae; genus Methanobacterium; species Methanobacterium sp. BRmetb2. Next base: position 1,296,188 of record CP022705.1, on the reverse strand, counting down.
TATTTTCTAATTTCTTTCGTCTTTCTGGATAACTTTTTCTTAGAAAGGATTCATTATTCACATACAGAACATCAAAAACTATATATTTGACTGGAATCTTTCTCCTGTATTCTTTAATTTTATATTTTCGTTTTCGTTGCATTAATTTTTGGAAAGGATAAAATTTTTTATCTTCAAAATTATAAGCAACAATTTCACCATCTAAAATTATATTTTTTACATTTATATGCTTCTTAATTTTTTTTACCACATCGGGAAATTGTTTGGTAACATTGTTCAATCTTCTGGAGAATAATTTTACATTATCCCCTTCTTTATGAGCTTGAATTCTCTCTCCATCATATTTTTCTTCTGCTGCAATATTTTCAGAATTAATTTTAACCTTAATTTGTGAAAAATCAGATATTCTTTGGGCTAACATGGCTTTTATAGGCCTATTTAATGTAATATTAATATTATTAACACCATCTATACCTTTTTCAAATAAAATTTTACCAACATACCCTATATCTGAACTAACATTGTATGCATGTTCCAACTCATCTTTTTTATCCTTTGTTCCAAAAACCGATACAGAAAGACCATATAATATGGTCATATCCCCCACACCAAGTCTCATTTTTCCATTGGCCAATCGAGCTATAAATTTTTTACCCAAGTCATCTGCTTCAATTAACATTGAAGCTAAGGTTTTCTTTTTTATTTCGTAAGATCCGGTTCCACTTACCTTTGCAATTTTCTTAAACGCTTTGTAAATGTCATCTACAGACAAATCCCCTTTAAAATAAAAAAATTTTTTAAATTTATTTTTTGATATGTCAATGAACTTAGTGGCTACAATTCCAATATCACCTAAATTATTTGTTTCCGATGCCACAGATTCTTTATCTATATTGGCTGCAATGGCAATCGCAGCCTGTATCATTTTTTCATCCATTCCCAACTTTATGTCCTCATAGCCAGGGCCAATTTGGCCCAAAATCAAATAACAGATTTTATCAATTTCTTCTTTTCCCGATTCCTGAAATATTTCAGAAAGAATATTTATCATGGCTGTTTGAGAGCTTGTGTTTTCAAGTTTTTCCAAGTAATCGGTGAGTATTTCAAATTTGATTTTAACCACCAATATGATGAAATTTAAAATTTAATAATTCCGCAATTTCAAATTGCTATAAACTATAATAAATGGATAAATAATCTTGAATTAATTTTGAAGCACCAAATCCATTGCAAACTTTTAATTAATTAAATCTTAATTACTACTAAATATATAGGACGATTAATTTGATGATATTGGATAAATTTTGTAAAAAAACTTATCATATTTAAAAGAAAATTTATGTATATAACTTATAAATTACATAAATCGTTCAAATCGTTCTTTTCCTACCTTACATATAGGACATATTTCTGGGGGTTCATCACGGGCACATAAGTATCCACAAACTCTACATCTCCACACAGGTAGGGATAATGTTTGTTTTGATAGATCTTTAGTTTCAATTTTATTTTTTTGTCGTTCTTCCCAGGTAGGCCTTCGCTCTGGTATAGGAATTAATTCTTTTTCCTCTTTAAGTATTGGGCCAGACACATATAAACCACAATAACAAGCATCAAACTCATTAAGATCCGGGTCCCGGTAATCACAGGGACAGATTATATCTAAATCTTCTTCTCTCTTACCAGATGCCAATCGACAGGGACATGCACCATAGCCATATCTGTTTTTATTTATTAATATGCTCTTTATTAGATCTTTAGTAAATTCAACATCGGGATTCAGGTGATATCCATATTTTTCGGCATTATCTTTAATTTTATGGTAATAATGGTCAACTTCTTCCTCGTTAACCTCTTCGTTCACGCTAGAGCCCCCAATATGCTTTCTTTATCAAATCCAATTATGATTCTCTCCTGGTTAAGGATCAATGTAGGTAAAGAAAGTTGTGGGTTCCACCTTTTTAAGTGGTTCAAGGCCTCTTTTCTTTCACTTCCTTCCAGAAGATCAACATAAACATAGCTATAATCCACCCCAATATCTTCGAGAAGTTCCCGAGTCTTCTTACACCATCCACAAGTACTCAAAGCAAAAAGAATAACATCACCTTTTTTAAAACCTTTTACATGAACCAATTTCATTCATTTTCCCCCATAAACTCTAATAGTATTTTATGGTGATCTTGCTATATATTATTTTATTTTAATAGGAAAAATAGTAAATTTCAAAAAGATAAAGAAAATTCAGGAAAAATATAATAAAATTATAACTGGTATTTACTTATCCGGCATTTAAAAATCGTTTCTAACCAATCTCAATGCACAGAATTCTCCGCACATAGTACACATGTCATCAGTTTTAACTAATTTTCTTTTACGATATTCTTTTGGTTTTTGGTGATCAAAAGCCAGTTCAAATTGTTTTTCCCAGTCAAAATTTTTTCGAGCCTTAGACATGTTTAGTTCATTATCCCATGCATTTTTAAGCCCTAATGAAACATCTGCTGCTTGAGCAGCAATTTTAGATGCTATTACCCCTTCTTTAACTGCTTCCACATCAGGTATTGCCAGATGCTCAGAAGGCGTTACATAACATAAAAAATCAGCCCCTGAACTGGCAGCAATGGCACCGCCAATAGCAGAAGTTATATGATCATATCCTGGAGCCATGTCAGTTACTATGGGGCCCAATACATAGAAAGGAGCATTTTTACACACAGTTTTCTGTATTTCCATGTTGGATTTTATCTGATCTAAGGGCATGTGTCCTGGTCCTTCTACCATGGTTTGAACACCATGATCTCGGGCTCTTTGAACAAGGTCACCTAAAATCAGAAGTTCTTGAATTTGAGGAATATCTGAAGCATCATTAAGACAACCCGGCCTCATGCCATCACCTAAACTCAGAGTAACATCATATTCATGTGCTATTTCCAGTAAATAGTCATAATTTTTATATAATGGATTTTCTTCACCATTGTGCATAATCCACGCAGTTAAAAATGCCCCGCCTCGGCTTACAATTCCCATAAGACGATTGGATCTTTTTAATTTTTCAACAGTCTCACAGGTAATTCCACAGTGCACTGTCATGAAGTCAACACCTTCCTTGGCCTGATTTATAATAGCCTGAAACATGTCGTCTTCGTCCATATGGATTACTGCTCCTTTTTTTTCGGAAGCAACAACACCCGCCTCATAAATAGGAACTGTTCCTATAGGAACGTCTACCGCGTCCATAACTTGTTTTCTGACATTTTTAAAGTCATATCCAGTGCTCAAATCCATTATGGTATCTACACCATAATCCACAGCAATTTTTGCCTTCTCCACTTCAAGTTTAATATCTTCTAATTCTGAGGAAGATCCTAAATTAGCATTTATTTTGGTTGTTAATCCCTTTCCCACACCTAATGGAATTGTATCTCTTTTTATATTCTTTGGTATGGCAATATGACCTTTAGCTACTCTTTTAATAATTTTATGAACGTCAATATTTTCTTTTTCTGCAATAACTTGCATTTCTCTGGTTATTTTACCTTTAATTGCTGAATCCATTTGAGTCAATTTTTATCCCTCATGTTAATATATGACTTTAATTACAAATATGTCTATGATTAAGAAACTAGTTGCCCAGGACGTGATGATTACAGATATTCATGTAAGCTCACCAGATGACCTGGTTGCTGCTGCTAAATTAAAAATGGTGCGTTGTAACATCGGAGCTGTCCCCATAGTGGGCCAAAAAAAGCTTGTTGGCCTTTTAACACATCGCGATGTTTTACTCGCAGGAAGTGAAGCCCTTGGGCTTAAAGTTGAGGATCTGATGAGTAAAGAACTTATTGTAGTGAACAAAAACACCCCAATTGGTGAAATCGCAAAGATTATGGCCAACACTGGTTTTCAAAGAATTCCTGTGGTGGAAAATGGGAATTTAGTAGGATTAATAACCCAAAGTACCATAATAAAAGCATTTGCAGATTATCTGGATTAGATCAAGGGGTCGGGGATTTTAGCATCCTTTTTTTCCCTTAAACCTCCGATCTTTTTAATTCTTCTTTTTAAAAAGTCTTTACCATCCTTGCTAACACCATATATAGGTATTGAAGCCCCTACACTGAATACTTTATCTTTATCTGCGATTTTTCTTAAAGATTTAGAAGCACATGCAGTTATAACATCACAATATCTAAAGAGACCGTCTGCATCTTCTTCAGATATTCCCGTGGTATGGACTGCAAAAATGTAAATATTTACATCACCATACTGTTTTTCAATTTCTCGAATTTTTTTAGCATGTTTTGCTGAAGTAATGGTAACTGCTATCTTTTCATAACCTAAATCTATGGCCTTGAGAACACCTTCAACTTGATCAATCTCTGCCTCTTCCGGTAGAAGAACATTGTCTCTTCCTATCTCATCTATAATTTTTTGGATAGGAGAAGTGGATGTAAATCCAGATATTCTGCCACCAATACCCTGAACCAGTTCTGGATCATTTATTATAACTGTTCCTGCACCTTCACAGACAATAACTGCACATTCAATTATTTTATCCTCTAGCAGAGTACTTAAAGTTTCGGATATTCCAAATGAAAGGAAATCCTTCATTTTTAAGATTCTATGGGGAGTGCACATTCCAAAATCTTCAATTCTAAATTTAATATTTTCTTCAATTGTAGTAGGAGTTAATTTTTTGATTCCCCTGTATTTTTCAAATAGAGGACAGTAATGAATTTGTGGATCTCCAATTTTCACTATTTTACCGTCTCTTATCACGATCTTAGACTTTCCCAAAGCTTCTATTACGTGTTCATCCAATTAAACACCCTCAAATTTAATTTAAATATATTTAGTAAACAACAGCAATCACTTTAAAATATAAGGCAGACACTTAACCATTATTATTAAGCTACAGATAAATTTATTTGAAAATAACGAAACTAATTATAACTATAGAAAAGTTTAAATTGTATGAGATATAACAGCATATAAGCCATGCCGGGGTGGCTCAGCTGGTTAGAGCGCACGGCTCATAGGGTATTAAGCAGTGCTCTGACTTTTATCTGGGATACCGTGAGGCCGCGGGTTCGAATCCCGCCCCCGGCACTCAAGTATTAATTCTTTCTATAAATAATTACTAAAACATTTCCCATTTAAACTTCAGTTATATTATTTATCTCTGATTAAAAATTATTCAATTATGATCTGTTTTTATTAAAAATTTTACTCAACTTTCCACCTTTTTAGCATATAAAACAAAACCTGCCGCGGTTTTAGCAGGATTCTTTTCACTTTTATAAACCACGTGTTCCAGTTTAATTACTTCAAAATCACTGAAAAATTCTTCCAACTCATTTTTAGTGAAATAATGGTGTGGTAAATCTCCATCAATTGCATCAATGTAAATTTTAGTATTTTTCTCTATTGAATTTCCTGTGGGAAATTCTTCATGTTCTACCGAAGGTACAAGAATATAAACAAGCCCATCCATGTTTAAAACCCTATGAATCTCTGATATGGCCTTTTTTATTTCGTTGATTCTGGCATGATGAATAACGCCATGAGATATGACACCATCAAAAAATTCGTCTGGATAGGGCAACGATTTAAAATCACACTGAGATAATTGAGCTTCAGGAGTATCTTCAGAGGCTATATCCAAAGCATGATCAGATTTGTCGCAGCCCCAAACTTTAAATCCATGGTATTTCAAGCAAAATACGTGCCGGCCGGTTCCACAACCTAAATCCAATATCTTTACCAAATTTTCATCTTTAAAGAAGTTGATTGCATCAATTACATAAGGTGAAGGCTCTACTTGAACCATACCATTTTTCTTGTAAATATTATCCCAATTTTTCATGAAATATATTATTAGCTATAATAAAATATATTGATTTAGATAGAACTAACTGAATGAGGAATAATACATAGATTAAGTAAAATTTACTTAAGTTAAACTAGGATATCATCTTTGAAAAAACATATTTTATTAACCGAAATTTAAATATAACTAGTTCAGGTGAATATATGCCTAAAAGATATGAGGGAATGGCTTACTGGGAAATGATCAGCAGACAAATGGGTATATTAACCAAAAAAGACCAGCTAAAATTAAAAAAATCTCGTGTAACAGTTATTGGATGCGGAGGTATTGGTGGAGCTGCTATTGAAATGCTCTGTCGAATGGGAATAGGTAATCTTAGAATAGTGGACAAAGATTCTTTTGATGTTTCAAATATAAATCGACAAATTATGAGTAGTTTTTACACTGTAGGTAAATCTAAGATTAAAATTACAGAGGAAATTGCCAAATCCATAAACCCTTTTATAAATTTAGAGGCTGTTGAAACCGAATTAAATGATGGAAACGTAGAGGAAATCATTAAAAATAGTGATATTATCATAGATGCTCTGGATAATCTTATTAGCAGGATTATAGTAAGTAGATCTGCCTTAGATTTAGACATTCCCTTCATTCATGGAGCAATACATGGAACGATGGGTCAGATCACCACTTTTACCAGTGAAACTCCAAATTATGAGGAAACATTTAAATTGCCCTCTTCAAATAAAGATTTAGATGCAAATGTGGTTTCAGAAGTTGAAAAATTAAATAAAGATGTTCCACCAGTTATTGCATCTGTTCCTAACATCGTTGGATGTTTACAGGCTTTTGAGTCTTTAAAATTAATTACGGGGAGAGGTAAGCCTGTTTTTGCTCCTAAAGTTCTAAATTTTGATCTATTAAGAGAAGAACCATTCTCTATGATTAACCATGGAGATAAATAAAAAAATAAGAAGAATTATTTTTCTTAAAAATTGATAAAAAAGCTTGATATTCTTTTTATTTGCAATCAAGGACATTATTAAGGTTAAAAGAAGTTTTAAATAAAAAAAGATTTTTTTTGAATTTATTTTTAATCCAAAGAAAAATAGTACTATCTAAAAATTAAATCAAAAAAATGACATAAAATGAACCAATTGAAAAAAAAACTTTATATGTCAAAACATTTATATATAAGAAAAAGGAAACTTGTTTCCGGCATTAATTTTCATGGAGGTATAATAATTGCCAGATAAAATCGGACAAGTAATTGAAAATATAGAAAAATGCGGTACTAAATTTGTAAGGCTGCAATTTGTGGATATACACGGAACTCCAAAAAACATGGCTGTTCCCCTGGTTAAATCAGAAGATATAGAAGATATAATAAAAGATGGGCTATTATTCGACGGTTCGTCCATTGAAGGTTTTGTAGATATAAATAATAGTGATCTCGTAATCAAACCAGACCCAGACACTTTCTCCACATTACCTTGGAGACCAGAAGAAAAAGGTGTTTGTCGGTTTATATGTGATATTTACTGGCCTGATGGAACTCCGTTTGAAGGAGACCCCCGGTATATATTAAAAAAAGCTTTAGCTAAAGCTGAGAAAAAAGGTTATGAATACAATGTTGGACCAGAACCAGAATTTTTCATTATAGGTGAAGATGAAGAAGGCAACATTGTACCTCATGATTCAGGTGTTTATTTTGATGTTGAACCTGTAGATCAAGGAACTGACGTTAGAAGAGAACTGGTTTTAGGATTAGAAGAACTTAAATTTGATATAGAAGTAAGTCACCACGAAGTAGGTCCTGGTCAGCATGAAATAGACTTTAAATTTGATAATGCAATGAAAACTGCTGATGCAGTTATAACATTTAAACAAGCCATAAAAGCCATTGTAGCTAAACTTGGATATATGGTAACCTTTATGCCAAAACCATTCTTTGGAGTAAATGGTAGTGGAATGCACTGCCACCAGAGTTTATTCAAAGACGGTAAGAACATTTTCTTTGACCCAGACACAGAAAACCAATTATCAGAAGAAGCATTATACTTTGTAGGAGGACTTCTAAAACACTCCAAAGCATTATCCGCTGTAGTTGCACCATCAGTAAACTCATACAAAAGACTAGTTCCTGGATACGAAGCTCCAGTATACATAGCATATGGTTTAAGAAACAGATCTACTCTAGTAAGAGTCCCTGCCTCCAGAGGTAACGGAACTAGAGTTGAATTCAGATGTCCTGACCCATCATGTAACCCTTACCTTGCATTCGCAGCCATGCTCGAAGCAGGTATGGACGGTATTAAAAATAAAGTCCATCCTGGAGATCCAACAGAAATTGATGTATTTGACTTAAATTCAAACGAAGTTGCTGGTATGGGAATCGAAACATTACCTTCCAGCTTATGGGAAGCATATCATGCTCTGGAAAAGGATGATATAGTTAAATCCTCATTGGGAGACCACATATACGATCAATTCATGGATTTGAAGAGAGAAGAATGGGATGACTACAGAATACAAGTATTCCAGTATGAATTAGACCGATACTTGACCATATAAAATCCCAATTTCTTTTTTTTATATTAATTTTTTATTTTAAACTATTTATTAGAGTAAACAGAATATTAGATCATAATTCAATCGGTGACTAGATGCCAAATGAAACTGATCGTAAAATGATGGAAATTTTAAGGATACTCTCAGATAGTGAAGATGTTCTCGGAGCAAAAACAATAGCTAACGGCCTTAAAAACAAAGGTTACACTATTGGGGAAAGAGCTGTAAGATATCACATGCGAATTCTGGACGAAAAAGGATTTACAGAACGTATAGGGTATTCTGGGCGACGTATAACTGAAAGAGGTCTTAGAGAATTAGAAAAAGGTTTAATATACGATCAAGTTGATTTTGTTTTTTCTAAATTTGAAGGAATGATGTATAAAACCACTCTAAATCCTGTTGAAGGTGCTGGGAAAGTTGTGGTTAACACCTCAAGTTTTATTTATAACAAAAAAGTAATGGATATACTTAAAAAAGTGTTTAAAAGTGGTATTGCTGTTAGTCCTTATGTAAAAATTATAGATAATCATTCTGAAACATCGGGAAAACGCGAAGTAAAGCTAGAAACAGTATGTGGAACAACAGTTGACGGTATGCTCTTAAACGAGGGAATCCCTGTAATTCCCCAGTATGGGGGTCTTGTAAGTATTGAAGATAACATTCCAACGCGTTTTACAGAACTGATTGCATACAAAAAGACATCAATGACTCCGCTGGAAGCTTTTACTGCTAAAGATATGACTTCGGTACTTCAAGTTGTTGAAGAAGGAACAGGAGTAATACCTGCCAACTTCAGGATAATTCCAAGCTCTGCCCGGGAAAAAGCAAAAGAATTATTCCAAAAACTTGGAAAAATTGGAATATCTGGCCTTTTAAAGATAGGAGAAAATGGAGAATCTGTGCTTGGCGTTCCCGTAGAAGATGATATGATAGGAATAGCAATCATAGGAGGTATAGCTCCTTTAAATGCAGCTAATGAAGCAGGATGCGAAGTAAATATTAAATTAGCTGAAAATATTGTCGATTTCAAAGAAATGAAAAGCATAACAAATGTTAAACCTGTCATAAAGACTGCGGGGCCTGAATCTTCCGCAAAAGTTAAATTTATACTTTCTAAAGCCTGGAACCTCATATACAATGTTGATTTGGATGTAGAATCTCTTGAAGGTAATGTAATAACAAATATATCGTATATAGACAACAATGACCTTGATGAATCATTAGAAATAATGAATAGAGTTTTGAAACTTAGGCCAGAATATGCTACAACTAAATATTATAAAATATCACCTCATCCACAGGATCCAAAAATATCAGGTATTGCAACAGTGTGTAGTTTAACTATAGATGGAATTTTAATTAAAAACGGAATACAATCAGTTCCAAGATACGGTGGAATTCTTGAAATGGAAGAAAAAGGTCCTCGTTTTGTTGAATTGACCGCTTACAGTGGATCATCCCTTGATGCCCATGAAATATATATATCAAAGGGTATGACTTCTGTTTTAGATTCCATTAAAAATTATGGTAGAATATTATCAAGCATTAAACAGATCCCATATCTTGCACGCCCACACGCCCTCGAACTACTTGATAAAATAGAAAAATGTGGTTTTTCCATATTGAAAGTTGGAGATCCAAGTGAACTAGTTTTTAATGCTAAAGTAGAAAGATATCACGCAGGTATAGTTGTGCCTGGCGGATTAAATCCGATAGCTGCATTAAAAGAGAGCAATATACCTGTTGAAGTTAAATCAGTTGCAGCTATGATGAATCTTAAAGAAATGGAAGAATTTTAATTAAAATAATAAAAAAGTTAGATTTTAGATGGAAATTTAGTCGGAATCAAGGAAACGTCCATCAGATTTTTTATTAGAAGCTTCGTGATGTTTATCTTCAAACCAACCTACACATACTTCTTCATCTTCACTTCTATCAAAGTGAGGAATATACGGTTTTATATCGAGAAGTGGAGTACCATCTAAAATATCCACATTGGATATGTAGATTTTATTACCTTCAACTTTATCTAACTTTACGACTGAAATTCCAAGTGGATTAGGACGTTTTGGAGCTCTAGTAGCAAAAATTCCTCTTTCAACAGTATCTAAAAATGGTTTAACCGTTAAAGAATGTGAACGACACATATGCAAATGATAAATTAGAATTATATGTGAAAATCCATCTAAATCTTTTAATCCATCCGTAAATTCTTCTTCTATTACGATTTCTCCTTTTATTCCTTTAGCCCCTACAGGTTGTATAGGCATGCCTTTAAGATCTTTGAATGGAGAATAAATGATTCCTATTGGTTTGTAATTTATAATATCCATAGTTAATACCTCTATTTAATATGATATATTTACAATTTTTTTTAACAAAAAAATTATATCGTTAAGCAATCAAAGACATGTGGAACTTTAAATAGTATAAATATTTTCTTTTTATATTTTTAGTTCATTTTTGATTAAATTGAAAAATTAGATAATGTTCAGATTTGTACTAGAACATCTGTAAATTTTTCATAAATATTAGTTTTTGGTGTTCAATAAGGAAAAGTTTAAATAAGAAATTGATCAATTACTTATTGTCGGAAGTATGTTTCCTTATTCCGGTGAGATAATTTTGAAAAACAGAAGGAATTGAAAATGGTTAGAAAAATAGCAATTTATGGAAAGGGCGGAATCGGAAAATCCACAACCCAACAGAACACCGCAGCCGCAATGGCTCATTTTCACGATAAAAACGTTATGATACATGGTTGTGATCCTAAAGCAGATAGTACAAGACTGATTCTTGGTGGAACTATGCAAACCACCATGATGGACACCTTAAGAGAGGAAGGTGAAGAAGCTTGTACCCCTGAAAATGTGATTGAAACCGGTTACAAAGGAATAAAATGTGTAGAATCCGGTGGTCCAGAACCAGGTGTAGGATGCGCAGGAAGAGGTGTTATTACAGCCATAACTCTCATGGAAATGTACGGAGTTTACGAAGACAATCTGGATTTCGTTTTCTTTGATGTACTAGGTGACGTTGTATGTGGTGGATTTGCCATGCCTGTAAGAGACGGTAAAGCAGAAGAAATATATATAGTAGCTTCAGGAGAAATGATGGCACTATACGCTGCTAATAATATCTGTAAAGGTATGGTAAAATATGCAGAACAAAGCGGAGTTAGATTAGGCGGAATAATATGTAACAGCCGTAAGGTAGATGGTGAACATGAATTACTGGAAGAATTCTGCGAAAAAATTGGAACACAGATGATTTACTTTGTTCCAAGAGATAATATCGTACAAAAGGCAGAGTTCAATAAAAAATCAGTGATAGAATTTGATGATACATGTAATCAGGCCTTAGAATACAAGACATTAGCTGATAAAATTATTAACAATAAAAATTTTGTAATCCCTACTCCCATGACCATGGAAGAAATGGAAGAATTGGTAGTCAAATACGGTATGATGGATTAAGTATCCCAACCCGTTTTTAATCACTTAAAAAGTTTGATAGAATTAGAAAATTACAAAAAATTGATTAAACGTTAATATTGGAGTTAAAAAATGAAGATGATAAGAGCAATTATAAGACCAGATATGACTGAACAAGTAGTAGATTCACTGGCAGATGAAGGATTCGTAGCTTTAACAAAAATGAACGTTATTGGAAGAGGTAAACAGAAAGGTATCCATTTAGATAACATCTACTATGATGAAATTCCAAAAACCATGCTAATGCTGGTGGCAGATGAAGATCAAACTGAGAAAATCGTCAGTATAATAAATGAAAAAGCATATACTGGAAATTTTGGAGATGGTAAAGTATTTATAAGTCCTGTAGATGAGTCTTATACTGTAAGAACAAGAAGTAAAGGATTATAAATCCTATATATTTATTATAAGGAAAGTTGAGCTTATGAAAGAAATTATTGCCATTATAAGACCAAAAATGATGATAAAAACCAAAGAAGTCCTGGATTCACTAGGATTCCCCGCCATGACAGCTCAGCGAGTCATGGGACGAGGAAAGCAAAAAGCAATCATTCAAGAGGTCAGTTTTGATATAGAAAAAACAGAACTTCTGGAAGAAGAAGGATCTATGAGATACATACCCAAAAGAATGATTACCCTTGTAGTACCAGATGAAGACTTCAATCTGGTAGTGGAAACCATTATGAAAATTAATTGTACTGGAAAGATTGGCGATGGAAAAATATTTGTATGCCCTCTGGATGAGGCTATTCGTGTGAGAACTGAAGAAAGAGGCCAAAAAGCACTGGTATAAATTAATTAAATAAAAAAAGTATAAAAATGAAGTTAAACTAATTAAAAACAGATAAAAATCGATTAAACAAATAATGATCATAAAAATATAATTAATTTGAAAATAAAGGAGAAAATATATGCCTTACAAGCTTTTTGATGTGTCCAAAGAGATTCCAGAAAGGAAAAAACACATCTATGTTAAGCACTGCTCAGATCCTAAAGAGGATCTCCCTCACTGTAACAGTAAAACTATCCCCGGTTCCATGACTGAGCGGGGTTGCGCCTTTGCAGGAGTAAAAGGAGTTATAACTGGTGCTATTAAAGACGTTGTACATGTTGTACATTCCCCAATTGGATGTACATCTTATGGTTATGGTGCTAAGAGATATCCCACTACACCGGATCTTCCTAATGGAGAAAAATTTCCAATACCTGATTTTAACCTTCGTTATATATTGGGTACAGATCTACAAGAATCAGATGTAGTGTTTGGAGGGGTAAAAAAATTAAAACAATCTATATTGGAGGCTGCAAAAGAATTTCCTGAAGCAAATGCAATATATACATATTCTACATGTACTACTGGATTAATAGGAGATGATATGGATGCTGTAGTAAAAGAATTGAGTGAAGAATTGGATAAAACAGTTTTAGCATTTAATGCACCAGGATTTTCCGGGCCAACTCAATCTAAAGGTCATCATGTAGGAAATTATACTCTCTTTGAAAATCTGGTCGGAACTAAAGAACCTCCGGCAACTACACCTTACGACGTTAATTTAATTGGAGAATACAATATCGACGGTGATTTATGGCTTCTTAAATCTTATTTAGAAGAAATGGGAATCAATGTACTTTCTACATTCACTGGAGATTGTTGTCACGACGAAATATGCTGGATGCATCGTGCTAAACTCTCCCTGGTGAGGTGTCAGCGTTCAGCTACCTATATCGCAGAATTGATTGAAGAAAAATATAATGTTCCTTACATGAATGTGGACTTTTTCAGTACAGAGTACGCTTCTGAAAATCTTAGAGCTATAGGAAAATTTTTTGGATTAGAAGAAGAAGCTGAAAAGGTAATCGCCGATAGAATGGCTAAAGTAAAAGATGAATTGGAATTTTACAAAGAAAAACTCCAAGGCAAAAAAGTCTTCATTTTTTCGGGAGGACCTAAAAGTTGGCATTTGTCAAAACCTCTAGAAAAAGAGTTAGGAATGGACACAGTAGCTGTTTCATCCCTTTTTGAACATAAAGATGGTTATGAGAAGATGAAAGATCGGGTGAAAGAAGGAACGTTGATCATAGACGACCCAAACTCTCTGGAACTGGAAGAAATTATAGAACAATACAAACCCGACCTGATACTTGGCGGAATTAAAGAAAAATATTTGGTACATAAACTGGGAGTTCCCTCTATAATGATTCACTCCTATGAAAACGGCCCATACATTGGATTTGAAGGATTTGTAAATTTAGCCAAAGACATGTATAATTATGTATATAATCCTGTCTGGGATTTGATAGAGTTTGAAGAAAATCCTAATCCCCAATTTAATGATTCCATTACAGAAAACGTAAAAAAGGCAGCAGAGGAGGAAAGTAAATGAGCGATATAAATGTAATGGAAAAAGAAAGAACTGTAACCATTAACCCCCTAAAAACTTGCCAGCCCTTAGGAGCCATGTTTGCCGTTACAGGAATACGTAAAGGTATTCCTCTGGTTCACGGCTCCCAGGGTTGTTCCACCTTTGTAAGATATAGTCTGTCCAAACATTTTCGTGAACCTTCCGAAATAGCAGTTACTTCACTTCACGAAGATGCAGCAGTTTTTGGTGGAAGAAAAAACCTTATTGAAGGTATTATAAATCTGGCTTTGAGGTTCAAACCAGAATTGATAGGAGTAATCACCACATGTTCCAGTGAAATAATTGGAGACGATGTAATTGGCTTTATTAAAACTGCCCAACAACAGCTTACAGAACAATTAGGGGAAGAAAAATCAAAAAAAATTAACATAATTCCCATTAGTACACCCAGTTTCGTGGAAACCCATCTTAAAGGTTATGATAATGCGCTAAATGCTCTGGTAACTCACCTAGCCCAGCCTGGTGAAACAAATGAAAAAATCAATGTAGTACCGGGCATGGTGAATCCTGGAGATATTAGAGAAATTAAACACATTTTAGGAATGATGAATCTGGAAGCAATTATATTAACTGATACATCAGATCCTTTTGATTCTCCACTTCGACCATCAAAAGCTGAAATGCTCCCATATTATCCTAAAGGAGGTACTTCAGTAGAAGAAATTGCAGATTCTGCTAACAGTACTGCCACTATATCATTATGCCATTATGCATCATCCGGTGGAGAAACTCTGGAAAAAAAGTATGGTGTTAAATCATCTATTGGACCGTTTCCTGTAGGTATTCGAAACACTGATGAGTTTTTACGTTCTCTGAAAAATTTAACAGGGGTAAAAATACCTGAAGAACTTTTAGACGAGCGAGGAATACTCATAGATGCAATGGCTGATTTATCTTCCAGATATCTGGCTGGAAGAAAGGTTGCCATCTATGGAGATCCGTGTATGACTGCAGGAATTGCCCGATTTGTAGGTGAACTAGGTATGGAACCTTCTGTAGTGTGTACTGGTGCAAAAAGTGAAGAATTTGTAAATGAAATGAAAACAGTATCACGTGAAATTGGATCCAGTATAGATGTAATGGTTGGCCAGGATTTACGGGCACTGGAGGTATATTTACAGGAAAATCCCGTGGAAGTGATGATGGGAAATTCTGATGGACGTTTAATTGCCAGATACCTGGATATCCCCCTGGTCAGATTTGGGTTTCCTGTGTTTGATCGGGTAGGTTATCATAGAAATCCAATCATTGGTTATAACGGAGGATTAAACCTCATTAATCTCTTAACCAATACTGTGCTGGAAAAAATCTATGAACCTGTAACTCACTGGAAGTTACAGCAATGAAAAAATCTTTTAAACAAAAATATAACTTTTTTTTATTTTTTTAAAAGTTATTGATTGATGATTAAGCTTTATTTAAAAATTTACAGATAAATGGAGGAAAAATAATAAATTTTGAATATGGATTCAAAATTACATATTTGAATTTAAAATTAGTATCTAAGAGGTTATATGAATGGAACCCGTAATTGAAACCTTTAAATCACGTAAAAGCCATATATGTATCAAGGAGAGTGGAGAATTATCAATTCCAAATTGTGATAAAGCCAGTTTACCTGGAACTGTTACTCAAAGAACATGTGTTTTTGGTGGGGCTCGAATTGTACTCATGCCCATCACAGATTCCATACATTTAGTACACGGCCCAATTGGATGCGCTGCACACACTTGGGACATAAGAGGAAGTAAATCTTCCGAATATGACTTATACCGAAAAGGATGTTCCACTGATCTTCGTGAAAAAGACATTGTTTTTGGTGGTGAAAAAAAACTCTACGAAACTATACTTGAACTAGATCGGCTCTACCATCCCGGAGCTATATTTGTATATGCTACCTGTGTGGCAGGAGTTATAGGAGATGACATTAATAGTGTATGCAAAAAAGCTGGAGAAATTACAGGTTGCCGAGTAATTCCAGTACAATCAGAAGGTTTTAAAGATCATAATAAAACTAAAGGGCACTGGATCGGATGTGATGCTCTTTTAGATCATGTCATAGGTACTAAAGAACCTGAAAATACTGGTAAATATGATATTAACATTGTGGGAGAATTTAATGTAGCTGGAGATCTTTGGGGAATAAAACCTCTTTTTGAAAGTATGGGAGTCAATATTATTAGTACCATCTCTGGAGATTCAGTAGTGGATGATATTGCCAAAGCACATCAGGCAAAACTTAATATTGTACAGTGCCAGAAGTCATCAAACTACCTGGCCAAAAAACTGGAGAAAAAATATGGAACACCCAGTTTGAAAGTGAATTTCTTTGGAATAGAACAAACCATAACTTCTTTAAGATTAGTTGCTGACTTCTTTGGAGATCCAGAGATGATAAAAACAGCAGAAGGTATTATTGAATCTGGCCTGCAGGGAGTTAATTCTGCTATTGAAGAATATAAAGAGAGGCTTGCAGGAAAAACTGTGGCCCTTTATGTAGGAGGGAATAAAGCTTGGTCACTGGTAAGGGCTTTTGAAGAGTTAGGAATGGATGTAATCATGTCTGGAACAAAAAATGGTATGAGAGAAGATTATGAACGGATTAAAGATGCTGTTCGAGAGGGAACAGTCATTGTGGATGATGCCAACACTGTAGAATTAACCCGGTTGCTGAAGAAATATCGACCTGATCTGCTAATTTCTGGAGCAAAAGAAAAGTATATATCACTAAAATTGGGAATACCCTTCTGTGACTTTAATCATGATAGAATATCTGCATTTGCGGGATTTAAAGGATTTATTAACTTTACCAAAGAAGTAGATGCATCAGTATCTAGTAGAGTATGGGATCTATCTGAAACCAGACTAACATCACCACATGAAAATAGTAAAAATTCAAAGGAGATTGCCTAATGAACGATAAAATATTGGCTGAATCTTGTAAACATGGCCACGTAATTCCTGACGATTTATCAGGAAAAAGAGAAAAAATTTTCTCTGTAGTTAATCCTTCCCGCATGTGTCAACCCATGGGTGCCATATATGCCATTTTAGGGATGAGAAATACCATGCCCCTGATTCATGGATCCCAGGGTTGTAGTACTTACATGCGTTTTCAGCTGACAAGACATTTTCGAGAACCAATGGAAGTGGCATCCACCTCAATGAGTGAGAAAACTGTTATTTATGGTGGCGAATACAACCTCATGAAAGCTCTAAAAAATATCAGTGAAAAACAACACCCCGATCTAATTGGAATCGTTTCTAGTTGCCTTACAGAAACTATTGGTGATGATATGAATATGATAGTGGGGAAATTTAGAGACTCAAATATTGAAAAAGAACTTCCATGTATGGTGCCTATTTCCACACCATCCTATGCTGGTTCCCATGTAGAAGGATATGACCAAGCTATAAAGTCTTTAGTAGAAAAGTTGGCATCTCCCCAGAATGCAAATCACAAAATCAATATTGTACCTGGAATTTTATCACCAGCAGATGTAAGAGAAGTTAAAAGAATCCTTTTAGAACTGAAAATTGGATCAATAATATTAACTGATTATTCAGAGAATCTTGATGCTCCCTTTGGAGAATCTTCTCTTGGTTTATATACACAAGGAACTAGTGTAGATGAAGTTGTAGATTCTGCAAATTCCAGAGGAACCATAACTCTCTCCAGACATGCTGATTCTGCAGGGTCTTTACTGGAAAAGAAATTTGACGTTCCGTCGGTTTCTGGACCTATTCCCATAGGAGTTAATTATACTGACCAGTTTGTTACATCTCTCTGCTCTTTAGCAGAAGTTGAAGTTCCTAAAAATCTTGAAAAAGAACGTGGCCGCCTTATAGATGCTATGATTGATTCTGAATCTTATAATTATCAGCGCAGGGTAGCGATATTTGGAGAACCAGATTTTGTGTCTGGAATGACCCAGATAACAAGTGAAATGGGAATGCACCCTACTGTAGTTTCTACTGGAGTTAATAGCCCCCGCTTCGTAGAGGAAATTAAAAATATAACTGCTTCGAGAGGTATTAAAACCCGTATATTGTCTGGTTTCGATTTAGAAGATCTGCATGCAGAAATCAAAAAATATGGTGCTGATGTACTGATTGGAAATGCTTATGGGGCACGTATTGCGAGTGAAGAAAATATTCCTCTTTACAGAGCAGGTTTTCCCATATTTGATCGTTTGGGAGCACAGCGCATATGTTGCGTTGGTTATGAAGGAGGACTTCAAACAGTGGATCGTTTAACCAATATGATACTTGATTTCTACTATGATGAATCTGGATATGAAATATGTGAAAAAGAAAAAGAAGGAATGAAAGTTTAATAATTGATTTATCCTGAAACCATTGCAAAAACTGAAAATTCTGTAAATGATTAGTAAATAATTAAAGGAGAGACTTAATTGAAAATAGCAGTAGCATCAACTGAGGGTAAGTTTGTAGATTCACATTTTGGAGATACTAACCGTTTTTTAATATTTAAAATTGAAGAAGGTGAAGTTGAATTTCATGAAATAAGAGAAAAAACACCATTACAATTAAATGATCATCAAGAACGTTGGTTATCATCCATTGATTTGATAAACGATTGTAAAGCAGTTCTCTGCAGGAAAATTGGGAATGAACCAAGTATAGAACTTCGAAAATTAGGAATTAAACCAATACAACTTGATTGTGAAGTTAAAGAGGCGGTAAAAGAGTGTTCTAGACATTTATTGAGTTAAAGGAGAATGGGCGAAATAATGGTAACTAATATACTGGTGAATATAAAATTGGATAAAGAAAAATGTGAAGGTTCAAAATGTGGGGCATGTGCATTTATCTGTCCCACAAACGTTTTTACAATAAAAGATAGTGTAATATCAATAAAATCACCAGATTACTGTAAATTATGTGTTAAATGTTTAGAAATCTGTCCTAATGCTGCTATAACCCTTGAAAAAAATAAATACACAATTAATTAGGACCATAAAAAACCCCTTTGCAAAATTTTTTTCTTTGATGATGAGTTGAATATTATTAAATTTATCTAAATTAATTTATATCCATTAAACTGTATTATTTCTTAAAAATTGTATGAGGGTAATT
Organism: Methanobacterium sp. BRmetb2; assembly: GCA_003491285.1. Lineage (NCBI taxonomy): Archaea > Methanobacteriati > Methanobacteriota > Methanobacteria > Methanobacteriales > Methanobacteriaceae > Methanobacterium > Methanobacterium sp. BRmetb2. The sequence continues at coordinate 1,276,770 of CP022705.1, read as the reverse complement.
TTTGAAAAAAGTTGTTACAGCGTGTACTAGAGACTGTCCCGGCGCATGCAGCATTATAGCCTACGTAAAGGACCATAAAGTTGTTAAATTACGTGGAAATCCTGCCCATGAGGTTACAGATGGATTTTTATGTAAAAATACTTCAAATTATCTTAAAAATTATTTTTATAGTCCTTATCGGATTCTCCACCCCCTTTTAAAAGAAAAAGGAAAATGGAAACAGATTACTTGGAATCAAGCACTGAATATTGCTTCTGAAAAGATTTCCAAAGTGATTGAAGAATATGGCAGTCAAGCCATACTTTATTATCAAGGTTTTGGTGCACGTACCGCTCTTCAAGCCATGAACAAAAGATTTTTTAATTTATTAGGTGGAGTTACAACTACTTATGGTACAATATGTGGAGGCATAGGTCATGCTGCCATGGAAATGGATTTTGGTGGTAAATTATCCCATGATCCACTTGATCACCTCAACAGTAAATTTATAATTGTATGGGGCAGAAATCCTGCTGTAACTGACGTGCATTTGTGGAAAATCTTAAAAAAAGCCCAGAAAAATGGAGTAAAAATTGCTGTAATAGACCCGGTCAAAACAAAAACTGCTAATCAATCTGACATATTTATCCAGCCCGCCCCAGGATCTGATCATTATTTAGCTATGGCCCTTGTAAAAATAGTTTTGAAAAATAATCTTGAAGATGGCCAGTTTATAAAAAATTATACTAAAAATTTCAATTCCTATAAACGAATTCTGGAACAATATTCTCTCGAAGAACTATCTGGTAAATGCGATGTAGATATAGAAAAATTAAAAAAAATAACATTGATTTATGCTCAAGAACATCCTTCTAGTATTATCACTGGTTGGGGACTTCACCGTTACTTGAGGGGCCACCTTGCTTTTCGTATGATTGATGCACTGGCCGCAGTAACTGGGAATATTGGTGTTTCCGGAGGTGGAGTTAGTCAGGGTTTCGAGGAATATGAATATTTTGACTTCAATCTGGAAAAGGAGGAATTAAATAAAAATCAACGGAAGATATCCATGCCCCAGATTGGTGAAGCCATACTTAAAACTAACAACCCCCCTATAAAACTAATCTTTTTAGCTTCTGGAAATCCTGTTAATCTAAATCCTAATTCTTTAAAGGTTAAAAAAGCTTTTGAAAGTGTGGATTTTATTATAATGATTGATCACTTCTTAAATGATACTGCTGATACTGCAGACTTGTTTCTTCCTTCTACAAGTTTTTTAGAAGAAGAAAATCTCATTGGAAGTTATGGACATAACTGGATATCCCCTATAAATCAGGTGTTGCCACCTCAAGGCGAAACGAAATCCGAATTTGAAATTTTCCAGTTACTGGCTCAGAGGTTAGGTTTTGGGGATGAAATGGCGGGTACTCCCAGAAAATGGCTTAAAAAAATTGCCACCCCTATATTAAAACAGGGCATAAGTTTTAATGCTATGATGAATGCCCCTCAAAAAATGAAATCAACATCCAAAATTCCATTTAACGATAGAAAATTTGATACGAAATCGGGACTTTTTGAATTTATTGAAGATTTGTCAGATACAAATTGTACCTATGATCATTTAAAAAAGGATTTTCCCCTTAAATTCCTTTCCACTGCAAGTGAAGAACATGTAGGGTCTGTGGTTCCCAAAAATGAGTTAGTGAAAGAATTTTTAGAAATCCAAGTTAATCCAGACATTTTAGAACGAGAAAATCTGGTTGATGGAAGCCCTGCATTATTAGAATCTCCTGTGGGGTGCCTTATGGTTAAAGTAAATGCGAATTACCATGTGCGAAATGATTATGTTCTCGCGTATAAAGGCGGATGGTTGAAGCATAATAAATGCGTGAACGTTCTAACAGAGGACTTGATTAGTGAAATTGGAGATGGAACTGCCTATTATGATACTCAGGTCCGCCTTAAAAAATTGGATAATCACCGTAAATAAAAATAATAATAAATCAGTTTTGGGTACGTATAACTCAATTAAACTAAAATAAAATAAAACATTTTAATTTTCTATAAAAGTATTTTGAAGGCGTTTATAATAAAAATTTGATTTTTACATTCTGTATTAATATTGAAACCAAGTTAAATCTGTTATTTCTAATAATAAACTTTTATTAAACAAAATTTAAGCATGAATCTTCCTTTTTAACTAGATGAAAAAGTATATAAATAGTTAATAACTATCGATATGTAAGCAGATTCAGATCGTGGTGATTAATAATGTCTATAATAATTGATGATGAAAAATGTGGTAAAATATCAAATTGCCCTGGCGAAGGCCTATGTATTAAACTATGTGAAAAAGGGGCATTAAAAGAGGAAAACGACGAAATAGTTTTTTTCCCAGAAAATTGTGATGATTGCGATTTATGCATCCAAAATTGTCCCAATCAAGCCATAAGTAAGGAATGATTAGATGAGTACTGTTGAAAGAAATGGAGACCAAATACGTTCTCTTAATTATTTAACTGAGAACTGTGTAGGCTGTGGAATATGTTCAGATATATGTCCCACAACTGCCATAAAATTAAATCCTATCTTGCCCATAGCAAGAGGACTTTTAAAAATGGATTACATCAATATCAATGAAGATGATTGTGCTTTATGTGGTTTGTGTGCATCAGCATGTCCTTTTAGTGCATTAGAATTTGCAATTAACGATAAAAACATCAAATATATGGAAGAATATCCTAAATGGACCCATAACTCCAGTATCGATGATGATACATGCATATATTGTGGAGCATGTGAAATAGCTTGTCCAAGAGATGCAATAAATGTTGCCCGAACATTACCCCAAAGAAAAGATCTTGTAACTGGCGAAATTAGTATTGAGGATGAAAAATGTATTAGTTGTGGTATTTGTGAGGAAATGTGCCCTGCTGAGGCCATAACAACAAAAAGAGATCAGAAACAGATATCAGATATTAAAGTAGATGAAAATAAATGTGTTTACTGTCTGATATGTAAACGTATATGTCCCGCAGATGCAATTAAAGCAGTTTGTAGGATATGTTCATATGGTGAACAGGATTTGGATCCTAAAGATACAGAAATTACTGGAAATATCATTTTAAGTGAGTATTCATGTATAAATTGTGGATGGTGTCAAGAAGTATGTCCAGTTGACGCTGCAGAAATTACAAAACCATTTGAAGGTGAAATCGTTTTTCAAGAAGATTTTGAATGTAAAGGTGAAACATGCCATGCATGTGAAGATGTTTGCCCATGCAATGCCATCAAAATTGAGGATAATAAATCTGTAGTAAATTCTAAGGTTTGTGTTCTATGTGGAGCTTGTGCAAAAGCCTGTCCTCAAAATGGAATTATAATAAATAGATATAAAATGAACTTAGAGAATATACGCTCGAAATCCTGGCAAAGAATACTTTCAGGACTGGTAGAGTAAATTCATGCAAAAATACCTGTATTTTCTTCCTAAAAGACTTTATAATATTCTATTTATTAATTTTTTACTTTCTTAAAAAGTTTATTAAAAAAGTAGGAATTACTAAATTTAGAGTTGGAAAATTAATTTTATCATGAAAAAATAGTGTTTCATTTTGTATTTAAATAACCTACAAGTATAATTCTTTAATTATTCTTTAATTTTCATGTTTTTAAATTAATAGCCTCCTAATTGTTAATATTTAACCAGAAAATTGATCATTAAACAATCAAATTAGAGTAAACGATATGATTATATATACATTTCGATTATATTTGTTTAATTGGTGAAAAAATGAGTGATTTTGAGAAACTGGTTAAAAAGGCACAAAAGTTTCATGGTGGTCTTTGTCCCGGCATTGTTATCGGAACTCGAATGAGTATTGCTGGGCTTAAAAAACTGGATATGAATTTATATAAAAGAAATAAGGATTTGATCGTGTATTTAGAGATAGACCGTTGTATGGCCGATGCTGTGCAAGCTATTACTGGATGTTCTCTCGGCCATCGAAGTTTAAAATACCTTAATTACGGTAAATTCGCAAGTACATTTGTTGATACTAGTAACAATAGAGCCGTTAGAATTTCAACCATAGAAAACTCCAATAGAACTCCAGGTGAATTTGAAATGGATGACATGGTAAAAGAACTATCACAGATTCCAGAAGAAGAGCTTTTTAAGATAGAAGAAGTTTGTGTAGAAATACCTGAAGAAGATTTACCGGGTTTCCCCAAATTTAAAGCAGTTTGTAACATCTGCGGTGAGCGGATATTAGACAAGAGAGAATTAATAATCAATGGAGACAAAGTGTGCCACTCATGCGCCAATAAGCCGTACTACACAAAATTGGAGACTAACTAATGGAAATGAAATTAATCGATGATTTAATCTCTTCATTAAAAAGCAATGCCTCCCCTGTAAAAGATGTTCGGGTAGGCATATCATGGACCGGAGTAGATGGGAAATACTGTGGTGTTGCCAAGACATATGGTATTCCCTTCAAACATGGAAATTACACTAAAGATCTAGGAGAGTTAAATTCAAAAACAACATTAGAATTAGCTGAATATTCCCGTTCATGGAATATGGTAGAAGCCAGCATAGGGGTTGCTGCAATAAATTCCATGGTGAAACCTAAAGGAAAAACTGACATTAATGCATTGGGTTTAGCAATAGAAATGGGAAAGGACAAAAAAATTACAATGGTGGGAAGATTTCCTTTAATACCCAAAATTAAAGCTTCATCCAGCCAATTATGGGTTTTAGAATCTGATCCTTCCATTATAAATCCGAAAAAAGGAATAATAAATGAATCTGCAGCAGAATATGTAATTCCTAAAAGTGATATTGTAATCATTACAGGTTCCACACTTATCAACAAGTCCATGGAGAGGTTTTTAAATCTGTGTAATGAAGACACTTATGTAATTATTTTAGGTCCAAGCACAACAATGAGTGAAGTTTTATTCGATTATGGGGCTAATATGCTGGCAGGGGTAGAAATAATTAAAGCCCAACCGATCCTTCAAAAAATAAGTCAAAGTGGAGGGATGATTAACAGTAAAATTTGCAAAAACGAGTTAATATACCGGGTGATGGAAGATTAAATGACTAAAGGAAAAATGGATAAACTTTGCAAAAACACTTTGAATATTTATACTAATATATCCTGTGATATTTTAGAGTTAAGTAGCATTAATAATGGAATCTGTATAGATATAGGTACAGGACCTGCTTTCCTAGCTATAGAAATTGCTAAAAATTCAGACTTAGAAATATACGCTACAGATATCTCCTCCGAAATGTTAAGAATTGCTCGAGAAAATATCAAAAAAGAGAAGTTAGAAAATAGGATAACTCCCTTGGTTGCAGATGTTCATAACATGCCTTTTGAAAATAATTTTGCAGATTTAATTGTCAGCCGGGGATCCATGTTCTTCTGGAAAGATATGATTACAGCATTTAATGAAATAGATAGAACTTTGAAAAAAGGAGGTTTTGCTTATATTGGAGGTGGATATGGAAATTCTGGATTAGACAAAATCCATAAAAAATACAGAAGATCTCTCAAACAGACAGATAATAATATTAAAGAGATTAAAAAACCACCCAAAATCAGCACAAACAAATTAAATGACTGTTTAAATTCGACAAATATTCTAAATTACAAAATAATTAACGATAAAACAGGTTTATGGATTCATATTCATAAGTAACAAAAAACAGTTCATAAATTCATATTTATAGAGTATAATAAAATTTTATAAAATTTATAGGCTGGAAGTACAATAAATAACATATCGAGCTAAATATTATTTATAAAACCCGGTGATAAAATGGATGAAATAACCGATAAAATCAATAATCCACAAATGATTGAACAAATAGATAAAGTTGTACCCTTCCATGGGCATTTAAGTACTGGAGCTTTTATTGGGATACAGATGTTAAATTTAGCATTTAAATTACTGGATGTTAAGGAAAATGAAAGAGTTTATGTAACTTGTGAGACTCTAAACTGCCTACCCGATCCTTTTCAGATAATCTGTGGATGTACAGTTGGAAATAAAAGACTAAAAGTACATGATTATGAAAAAATGGCAATTACTATGAACAAAATGGCTAAAATTGGTGAAAGTTATGTTAAGGGAGTCAGAATATTTTTAGACCCTTCAAAAACCGTTGAATATCCTTTACTTCATTCATGGTACATGAATAAAAAGAAAATTTCTCATGAGGATGCAATATCAGATTTAATTGAAGCTAGAGATTCTGTTTACAGTTGGGAATATGTTCAAGTAAAGGTACCTAAAAAAGAGAAAAAAAATATAGTAATATGTGAAATCTGTAACGAATCATTTATCAGTAAAGATGGTGGAAACATTTGTTTGGGATGTTTGAATTCTAAAAATCAATCAAAATAGGGAATAAATTTATACTTATCCGTTTAATACTTAACTAAAAACTGGAAGTTTTTTTATGGATAAACAAATAACTATAAAAATACCAAGAGAAGTTTATGAAGAACTTAGAGAATTATCAATTAAAAAAGGAGATATAACAATTGGAAATCTTATTAGAAGAGCTATAATAGACTATCTAAGGAAAAATAAACTGAAAGGTCTTTTATAAATTGTGATTTTAAAAAAAATATTGAAAGTAATGTTGATTAATCTCGACCTACCATTACTTCCGTAGATTTTATAACTAGCTTTACTTTTTCCCCTTCTTTTATACCCAGTTCTTCTGTTGCTTCTTTGGTAATTATTGCAGTCATAATTTCCGGAGATTCAATTCTCACTTTTATGTTGGCCATTATCATTCCTTCTTTCACGGATTCAACAGTTCCTTCAACAACATTTCTAGCACTTATTTTCATGTTATCACCACATTTAATTTTGTAATTTTTTTTGTATATACTTTGACATGAAAAATTTTATAAATCAGTTAAAAATCAGTGCTTATCAGTATTTAATTAAATTAGAATAATTTATTAAATTAAAACAAGGAATGAACAAAATTCATCTGTTAATCATTGATAATTAAGATTTTATTTTATATTCAATCAAATTGAACGAAATAATTAAGATTTTCAGATCTCATTTAAAGCTCGATAAGTATATAAGTACATATCATTAGACTATGATAGGTTTTTATTAATACCCAAATAAGGAGGCATTAGATGGAATCAAAAAATATGGCAATTATAGGTGTTATAGTAATTATCTTAGTAATTGCAGGAGTATATGCTAGTGGAATTTTTAGTAATACTAATAGTGCTGACGGCAAAACTATAAAAGTTCTTGCTGGTGCAGGTACTATAAAAGCTATTAACGAATTAAAAGCAAATTTTGAAAAGGAAAATCCTGGTGTTGAAGTTGAAATAAGATATGGTGGGGCTGCTGATTTATTTGGCATATTAGAGACTCAAAAAGATGCTGATATTTTTATCCCTGGTGATACCAAGTACACTCAAGAGGGACAAAAAAAAGGATACTTAATTAATGATACAATTAAAGATGTAACCAAACATATACCTACTATTGCTGTCCAAGCAGGTAATCCAAAAAACATTCAAGGCATAGAAGACCTTGCAAATCCCGGAGTGAGAGTAGTTCTTGGTGATCCAAAAGGACCTGCTATAGGTAAAACCAGTGAACAAATCCTTGGAACAGATAATCTCCTTGCTCAAGTTAAACCAAATGTAGTAGGGTACACAACAACTGTAAACCAACTTTTAACTTATTTAGTAACTGACCAAGCAGATGCTACTATTATCTGGCAGGACATGCTAAGTTGGAGTGAAGGTAAAGGAAAAATTGAGGAAATAAAAATCCCTGCAGACCAGAACAAAATAAAAACAATTCCTATCGCAGTTACAGTTTACACCAAAGACAAAGATCTATCTATGAAATTTGAAGACTATGTATTATCTGATGAAGGTTTAGCAATATGGAAAAAATGGGGATTTGAACCAGTAACACAATAAAATTGAAATTAATAGAAGTTTTTTGACTTCTATTTTTATTTTATTAATTATGAACAGTCAAATGAGCGATACAATGAGATCAAAGCTTGAATTAACATTTATTTCAATTTCTATAATTTTTACTCTGTTTTTGTTTACTGCTATTTGTAGTCTATTCATTATTCCCAGTCCTTCTGGATTTATTGAATCATTATTTTCAGATGAAATGATATTTGCTTTGAAGCTTACAATCTACACTGCAGGAATATCAGCCATATGTGTTATGTTAGTGGCTATACCGACTGCTTATGCTTTGAGTAGATATAATTTTCCTTTAAAGACCTTAATAAAGAGTATTTTAGATTTACCTATGGCCTTTCCTGAAATAGTTTTAGGTCTTGCATTATTAATGTTGTTTGGGAATACACTTTTAGGAAAACCTCTTGAAGAGTTGGGTATCAAAATTGCATTTACCACTACCGGAATAGTTATAGCGCAATTCTTTGTAGCATTGCCTTTTGCTATAAGAATACTTTACTCAACATTTAATTATATTAATACACGATATGAATTTGTTTCTAGAAGTTTAGGATACAGTGAATTTGAAACTTTTACAAATATTACGCTTCCCCTAGCTAAAAATGGTGTGTTTGCTTCCTCTATTGTTACAGTTGCCAGATGTATTGGAACATTTGCTGCTGTACTATTTATAGGAGGAGGTAGTTTTATGAAGACTGAAACTCTTCCTATTGCCCTTTATCTTAATTTGTCATTTGGAAATGTAGATATGGCATTAACAGCAGGCATATTACTGGTTATTATATCATTTATAGCCATTTTTGTTCTAGAAAAATTCGCAAAGGAAACAGAAGCTTGACCATGGTGATAATTTGTTTTTAGAAATAGAAAATTTAAGTGTGGATCTTGGGGAATTTTATCTTGACGGAATAAATCTTAAAGTTAAAAAAAATGATTATTTAGTGATTATAGGGCCAACCGGCTCTGGTAAGTCTGTACTTTTAGAAACAATTGCCGGTTTTTTCAAGCCAGAAAAAGGTAGAATATTCCTGGAGGGAGTTAATATCACTGAATTAAATCCTGAAAATCGAGGTATAAGCATTGTTTATCAGGATTATGTTCTATTTCCCCATATGAGTGTTTTTGATAATATTGCCTATGGTTTGAAGAAAAAGACTAAAAACAAAGTTGAAATCGAATCAAAAGTTTTAAAAATGAGTGAACTCTTGAATATAGATCATCTACTGGATAGAAAACCTGAAACTTTAAGTGGTGGTGAAAAACAGAGAACAGCAGTTGCAAGATCGCTTATTGTTGAACCGAATATTTTGTTGATGGATGAGCCGTTCAGTGCTCTGGATGTAAAGACTCACTCCCATATGACAGGGCTAATTAAAAATGTAATTCGAGACTATGAAACAACATGTATACATGTTTCTCATAATTTTAATGATGTCTGGAATTTAGCAGAAGTAGTGGCAGTTATGAAGAATGGTAAAATATTACAACAGGGTACAGTAACTGAAGTATTTTCCAAACCATCCCATAATTTTGTGGCTGATTTTGTAGGAGTGCACAATGTTTTTGAGGGAGAAATAATTGGAAAAGACAAAGACATTATTAATATTAAAATGGACCACAACTTAATTGTACACAGCTCTGATATCTTAGAATCAGAGAGTAATAAAGTTTTTGTGGCAATTAGACCTGAAAACATAATATTTTCCAATGAACCATTTATATCTTCCATCCGAAATCAGATCAAAGGAAAAGTAGTGGATATTATCAAAATTGGCCCCATAGTGTGGATAGAAGTTAAAGTAGGTGAAACCAGTTTCAAAGGAATTTTAACGCCTAGTTCATGTGAAAAATTAGGAATAAGTAAAGGTAAAGAAATTTATTTAAGTTTTAAATCCGTGAATGTAAAATTAATTGATGGTGATGGATCTTATAATTCTCTGGTATAAACTCTCATCTTTATACTAAAAATGAAACTTAAACATCACACTTTTCAATCATTATTATTGTTTTTTCCTCTTTATCTCGAGGTATATGAATTACTTCAATAAGATCATCTTTTATTTCTTCTAAATCAATTTCAACAGAGGTGCTTACAGTTTCCTCAGCTACACTTATCATCACACAACAACTTTTTCTGCCCTTAATTTCGCAGGCTTCTATTCCTAATACTTCTCCAGGAGTGTAAACTCTGTTATAAGACAATTCTAAAATATCATACTCTTTAACATTATTTTTTATGTATTCTATGGCTTCATCACAGTCCATGGTTATTTTTTTTTCCAAAAAAATCCCTCCTACACTAATTACGGGGAAATAACTTTCACATGAAGTTTTATCTGTATGATTTTATATTTAATTTATCTAATAAATGTTTCATTGCAAATTATTAGAATTAAATTCTCAATAAAAATTAAAAAACATATTTAAAAAAAATTATAGAAGATTAATACTGGTATAATACCATTTTAAATTCAAATTAAAAATAATTAGGCTTCCACAACAATAACTGTAGATCTTTTGTCTTTAGTATGAATTATCTCGATTATATCATCCTTTAATTCTAACATGTCAATTTTAATGGTATCATTTAAAAGTTCACCTGTAAGTTGCAGGGTAATTTCGAAGATTTCATCACCATATTCATCATCAAATTCTATATCTAAAACTTCACCCGGCGCATAAATACGATTGTAACTTATTTCTAAGAGATCATAAGTCTCTACATTTTCCTTTATATATTCAAGTAATTCATCAGATTTTAGAGTAATTTCTTTTTCCATAATATCACATGTTTAAAAAAAACAGATTAAATTGTAGTTTTAATTTTTTAAAAAATAAAAAAAGGGAAAGATGTATTTAAAGCAGATCTCTGTTTTTCTCTGCGTTTAAGTACAATCCACCTTTTCCATTTAGTGCTATATCTCCAGTATATTTAATGTATTTACCGGAAAATGCTTTTCCATCGATGTCAGGATCTGTAACAACTCCATCCTGTACGAAACCTTCTAGGAGAGTACCTAACCGTCCGTTGATGAGTATGTTACCATTTTTCATCTGTCCACCAGGCCATCGGGTTACATTACCATCGATTTGAATGAATCCTTTGGTCATGTGTATACCAGCTAAAATGTCACAATCTCCTTTGACGTATATTTCACCGCCAGAAAGACATTCTCCTAGCTGTTTACCTGCATTTCCCTGAATGGTAATTTTTCCACCGCTCATTCCTCTCCAGTCCCCAATGTAGGAACATCCGCAGAATTCTCTGGTGTTACCCATGATGGTGAGTTCTCCACCTTTCATTTCTCTGCCGGCATAGCTCTCAGCATCTCCATTAACGGTTATTTTACCGCCAATCATTTCAGCTCCACAGTGTAAATCAGCATCTCCGTTTACTATAATTTCTCCAGCACCCATCTTAGAGCCTATGTATTTAACACGACCCATATCTCCATCCAGAATCATTTTAACTTCTTCTGGACTTTCAGCGGTTCCTTCTACATCAATATCAAAGTAGTCGGTCAAAGGGAATCTGGAGTTTCCAACTGGAACCTGATATTCTTCAAAATCGGATTTTTCCCAGTTATAAATATTATCTGGGATTAACTCATCAAATTCCAGGGCTATTTGGGATTTTTTCTTTAAAGTTAATGTTATTGTCTTCAAATTTAACACCCCTATTTGCTTGCTTGGACTTTTACCTCAATTGGGTTAGGTAAATAATGGTCATGTACTTTGTAGTTTTCGAATTTGACAGTGTAGTACGTGTTGAATGTAGGCATGACTTTTTCCATGATCATTTTTTCTTGTTCTTCGTATCCCTGTACATTGGTCCATATGGTTTGGCTTGGTTTAATCTGTACAACTTCTCCATCTTTAACCAATATCTGGCCGTCTTTGATGGTGTACATGGCATTTCCAAAGGCTTGTTCGATAGCAGCGGGTTCTTTGGATGGGTCTATGTCGTTGGGGTTCAGGTCATAAACTGCTATGTCCGCATTGTAACCAGGAGTGAGTTCTCCCCTATCTTGATAGCCGTATATTTTAGCTGCTGCTGCCCTGGTGATGATTGCTATTTCGTTGAAATCGTATTCTCGGTCTAAAGTTGCCAATGAGGTTCTTTTGTGGGACCAAGGGTGTACTTCCCGGTTGTCCATCATTTCCTGCCTGCGCTGGTTACTCATGAGCCATGATATGATTCTAGGATAACGAATAAATGGACCCGCGTTTGGATGGTCAGTGGTCAGGCACACTTGCCATGGATCTTCGATTTTAAGGAACAACTCCAATCCAATAGCCCATTGTAATGAGGAAACAGGGGCTTTTCCAGAGTAAATGAATGGAACAAGTCCTGCTGCTGTTTCCAGTTCAATGTCCTTGTTAGCCCATTTGAGCCCGTTTAACCTTGAAAGGTCATATTCCATAGGTGCGTCGGCAGTCATAGTGGTGGTTTCGTCCAGAGTTACCTGTCCAACGTCACAGGTTACGTGTTTATTTTTGTTTACGTAATCTGCAACTTCTCCAGCACCTGACTCAGCATCTCTCCAACTGGTTCCACCATAAGAGTGGAACTGGGCATGAGTAATGTGTATGGTCTGGTTTCGCACAGAACTGTTTTTCTCTACATCCTTAACACAATCCATGGTGCCCACAGTTGTAGGGAAGTTTCCAGGGTGTCCCAGGTCGTTGGGGTGTACGTGGATGGAGTGTGGCAATCCTAACATTTCATTGGCCTGTGAAAGAGCTCTTACCATTTCTCTTCCGGTTACGTCCCAATAAGGTGCCGGATCATCAATACCGTGTACGTTCATTCCCCATCCCCATGCTTCACTTCCGCAGGGGTTGACAATTTTTATTCCGTATCCCTTGACTATTTTCAACCAAGAGGATATAAAAGCAGCTATTTCTTCTATTTGGCCTTCTTTCACGTACTGCAGTACAAACCAGTTGTTACCAAACAATGGCAATGGGGTAACGTCAACGTTAGGTATTGCCATGATTTCTTCATGGGTGTGTTTGGCTTCCAGTGGAGGTACTGCGGCTTCAGTTACAGTTCCATACCCCATCCGGGAGTACCTATATCCAGTTGCAGGGCAACTAGGTATGGAAAATCCTGATTCTGATCTGCAAACGCCTTTTTTAGCTGTTACTCCTTTTCTTGAGTCTTCAGGCCGGTAAATCCTACCTGTTACTAGTTTTGGTCCTGCTACATGAGCGTGGGGATCCACACCTGCAGGCATTACAATTTTATCAGTTACATCAAGTATTTTTGCATCGGAGGACACATTGTCAACGATTTTACCATCCTTAAACATTACGTCCTTCTTTTCACCCGCTACATTATTTGCAGGGTCATAAACGATACCATTTTTTAGTATATATTCCATGAAAATCACCTTATTTACTGGCTATTGCCTGCTCAGCTTTGATTTTTTCAACCCTTTCTAATAATTCTCTAACGATCCATTCATCGTCACGGCAAGTTTCAGGTTTATCTATTGCCTTCTTCATGTAGATTGGAACACCATCCATACGATAACTAGTACCGCCGGCTTCTACACCAATGAATGATCCAGGGAGTACTACATCTGCAATTTCTGTAGATGGTCCCCAGTGAATGTCTAATTGTATAACTGGAATTTCTGCCAGGTGTTTTACTGCCCCTCCAGGGTAGTGAGCACCAGGATCTGCAGCTACGACCATGAACACATCACATTCTTTTCGGGTTAATAAGTCAATGGTGTTTGTTTCTCCATTCATGTATCTTGGATATCCTCTAGAGAAATCTACACCATATGGGAATCCCATTTCATATGCCATGAAAATGTTGAATCCATTAACATTGTAGTGACCTCTCATAGGCATTAGTACCCATTTGGTGTATTTGTTTAAGTCCTGCACCATTTGAATAGCTATGTCAATGTTTCTTTGTTTGGATAATGTGTGGGTAAGTCCTAAACCGAAAAACAATGCTCCAAATTGAGTGTTCTTCATGGCTTCAGCTAATTCGTAAATGTCTTCCTTAGGTATGCCGGATATATAATCATGTTGGAGTTCTTTACCTTTCAAAACTGCCCTTATAGCGTTGTAAAATCCATAATCCCCATTTTGTTCAAATCCTACCCAAATATCAGACATTTTTGCTGTGTCACTGAATTTAGGATCCATGGTGACTACTGTTCTATCAAATCTGCCTCTTGGTCTGAACCATCCTCGAGGGAATGTACTGTATCTGGCCAAATGTCTTGGGTGTGAGTTCATAGGGTTACTTCCAGTGTAAACACACATATCAGCTCTGTTTTTAACTTCACCAAGTGTCATTACTGGGTATCCTACATTTTGCACTGCCTGAAGTGAAGGGCCGTGGCAGATAGTTGCTTGGTTATCTAACACTGCACCAACCAGTTCTCCTAACCGGATACCATGTTTCATGGTTTCAATGGAAGTTTCACTCCAACCATAGAATATAGGTCTTACAGCACCAGCTATGAGTTCTGCAGCTTTGTCTAGGGCAGTATCCCAGTCTGTTTCAGCAAGTTCGCCGTCTTCGCCCCTGATCATTGGAACCATTAATCTTTGATCCATATCTTCCATGATCTTACTGGCGCCTAACCGGCAGGCGTGTCTTACTGCAACAACATGCCCATCTTTAATTAAATAATCTAAATCATCACAGTTACATCCGCAAAATGCGCAAGTACAATTTTCTACGATGTTATCGTAGTCAGTTACGGGCTCTTCGTATGCCATTTGTATACCTCCTCAATTTTTAATTTTTTTATAAACAGGCATCTCACCAAGTGATTTAAGCCCATCGATGCTTTTATCATCTTTAACATATTTTTTGTAGACTGCTCTCATGAGGTCAGCCATTAATAATACTTCTTCATCCGATTTTTCTACGGTGCACATGATTCCTTTGTAGGTAGGGTCACAGCAACAGTAAGTTTCATGGCTGGTAATAACGTTTGCCCATGGGCCTTTTGGTATGAATATGGTTCCTTCATGAGGAGCATCCCTTGAATGGGCGGCGTAAACAACAACTTCTCCCCAATCAGTTGTCACTTTCACACTGTCCCAGTTAGTGACACCTAATTTAGCCATGTCCATAGGGTCCATGTATGCGATCCCTGTAACCTTTCTGTATTCATCTTTGAGTGTGGATCCTCGTTTTTTGCATGCTCCCTGGTAAATGTCAGAACCAGTGTTCAGCATAAGTTCTAATTTTTTTCGTTCTGTAGTAGTTGGTTCTTCTAATTTTACTACCTTTGGAACGCTTGGTTTTTCTATATAAGTCACTTTTACACCTCATTCTAGCCATATCGCATCTGTAGGGCAGAATACTTGGCATGTCCCACATTTAGTGCATTTATCGGAGCTAAACAATTTGATTACTCCATTTTCAACCATCATTATTACTTCTTCGGTTTTAGGTCCGTGTCCTCCCTCTACTTCCGGACTGATGGATACGTTTACTGGGCATGCTACTACGCAAACACCGCATCCAAGGCAGTTATCTTGGTTTACTTTCAGTTCCATTATATCACCTAAGAATTAAGTTTTTAAGGATTCTAGTTTGTTTTTCCACGATTTTGATTTGGTAGGAGTGTAATCTATATCCGTTCTCTTGACATCTATTGCTTCAACAGGACACACATTTTCACATGCACCACAATATATACAGAAGGTTTCATCTTTTTCAACCTTCTCCCCTATTTCACCAGGTTTTGAGGCTTGATGGAATGACAACACATCACATGGACATACATCAATACATGCACCACAAGTAGTACATTTGTCCTGATCAATATTTAATTCACCTTTAAATGCCTTTTTGACTGTAGCTGCGTCTACAGGACAGATTTCTTCACACCATCCGCAGCGGACACACAGTTCATCATCTATGAAAGATTCTCCTTTTATTTCTGCATCTGCAGGGTCAATGTCATATTCTCCATATGAACAGGTTCTACATGCAGCCCTAATAGCGTCAACTGGACATACTTTTTTACATACCAAACAGTATACACATTTATCTTCATCTATTTCAATATCACGAGAATCTATGTCTTGATCAACCCTTATTGCGTCTGCAGGACACATTTCTTCACATGCTCCACAATAGACACATGTATCTTTATCTACTTCTATTTCACCGGTTACTAGCTTGGATCTGTCAGGAAGTTCTCTTGCAATGGTTATGGCTTCTCTTGGACAGGCTATTTCACATGCTTTACAGTGGATACATGTTTCATTGTCGATCTCTGCAGATGAAATATAGCTAGGATATGAATCCATGGTTTTGATTGATACATCATCAATTTTTAAATCTAGAGCATCAACAGGACATCCTACACTGCACATTCCACAGAGAACACATTTGTCTTCATCTACACAGATTTTAGATTCATCAGCTTCGGTTCTTACAATTGCACCGATTGATCCTAATTCTATTGCTTCCACTGGACATATATTTTCACAGATACCGCACCCGACACAGATGTCATCTTTATAAATCAGTTCTCTTTTTTCTTCAGCTGATCTTTTAACGTCAAAGTCCTTGCCTTTGACCTCCTTCGTGTTTGCAATCATTTCATACCTCCAAAATTTCTATAGAACTTGTTGGGCACCTTTCTTCACATATAAGGCAACCGCAACACCAATTGGAGTCTATATGTGCTTTGAGATTTTTAAGCACTATGGCGTTCATCATACACAAGTCTACACACAGTCCGCAACCAATGCAGGTGTCATTTATATGGACTTCATATTTTCGCTTTGAACATGTTTTTACTATGCTTCGAGTTTTTTCTTCGTCTTTTACCAGCGCATATGTCAAAAGCAAGAAATCTTTTGGACATAAATTCGTGATGGTCTCTGCTATCTCAATAGAATTCCAAGATAAATTTCGGCCATTTAAATAATGTGAAACTGTTGATCTGTCCATATCTAATACATCGGCAATTTCTCTCTGCGTATGGCCTTGTTTTCGTAGTTCTACTGCAGTTAAATATTTTAATCCAGAAACTATATGCTTCGGCATTTGGTCACCATGTGTATTGATTACACTTTAAACTCTAATTAATATATATATTTCTACTAAATCTATAACGATAAGTTTATATAGTATTGTGTGATTAGTACACTAACTATTAATTTTAAAATACACCTAAATTCACTATATAGAACAAAATAGATTTAAAATTTTTGTTATTAAAAAAAAAATTTGTACAAAACATTTTAATTCAAAAAAAAGTTTATTTTAATGTATTATATAAAATAAAATAATTTTTAAATAATGATTTAATGAATAAAAAGAGTATTAATGCATTAAAAAACTGAAATAAGTTAGAAACTAGTTCACCTCCAGATACTCCAGATAAATAAAAGAAGGGATTAACGCATAAGATAATTCATATAAATTCCTTCCAATTATGTATTACACATATCATGACGAACTAATACCTGTAGCAAAAGCCAAAAAATAATTGAAAAAATAGAATTAAAAACAAAAAAAGGATATATTAAATTATCAGAAGCTAATATACGAGTTTTATCCAGGACATTGAAGTTTTAATTGATTTATTTCCGTTTAACCGTGCTACTATAGACGTATATGCAGTCATTGCTGAAAACACCTCCCATGCCGTCAGATCAGATCCTGTTGCACTTAAAACCAAAGATGATATTGGAGCAGGATACACCTCCAATATAATCTGAAAAATGGTGAAGCAGTAAAAATCGCTACCGGAGCCCCCATGCCTGCTGGATCTGATGCAGTTATTATGCAGGAATTTGGTTATGAGGAAGGAGAATATGTCCACCTGGAAAAACCAGTAACCTTTAACCAAGACGTTTCTCTTCAAGGGAAGATTTGAAAAAAGGAGAGTTAATCTTAAGAAAAGACCAAATTTTAAATCCACATCTTATGGCCCTAATTGTCTCTACCGGGCACAAAGCTGTTGAGTATACAAAAAACCACAAATAGGAGTAATAATAACATGGAGTGAACTGGCAGAACCTTCCGGTGGATTAGAACTAGGTATGATTATTAATTCTAACCAATATGCTCTCAAGGGTCTGGTTGCTTTAAAATGCAGAATATTTACTGGAAAATGAAAGCCAGAGACGCTGTGGCCCTATCTGATATGAAATCATCTCCAGATAAATACAATGTTATCCGGGCTTTTTATAAAAATGGTGAAGTTAAAGGCCTGAGAACCAGAGCAGGGATAAATAAATCCATTTTAGAATCCAACTGCTACGTCATTAGTAAAGAAGGAAAGGGGCAAATAAAAAAAGGTGATACTTGCCAGGTCGTTACCTATAAATCTCTTCAGTTACGTGAATAACAGTAATATTAATGATCTAAAAAAATTATTATTTCCCTAACTACTCTTTCTCCACTTTCACTGCACACACCTTAAATTCCGGGGTGTTAGAAAGGGGATCCATAGCTGGACTGGTCAGGGTGTTAGTTGGTTCCTCATCAAAGTGGAAGGTCATAAATACTACACCTTCAGGGACCTTCTCCGTAATTCTTACTTTTCCACGAATTTCTCCCCGGCGTGATTTGACTTTTACTAATTCACCATCCATAATTTTTAATTCTTTGGCATCTTGTGGATTGATATCCACAGTGTCATAACTATAAAGTTCTCTAAGTCCTTCCACTGCACCAGTCATGGTGCTGGTGTGGTATTGATAGATAATACGGCCCGTGGTTAATATTAGAGGATATTCTCCGTCAGTTAATTCTTCTGGTGGCCGGTATTCCAGGGGCATGAATTTACCCTTTCCATTTGGAGTGGCAAAATCATCCACATGCATTACACATGTTCCTGGATCATCACTGGATGTGCAGGGCCACTGCAAACCCTCTTCTTCCATTCGGTCATAACGAATACCCCCAAATATTGGGGTTAGATCTGCCAGTTCCTCGGCCACGTCCTGTGCACTTTCATAATCAAAACCACCAGCACCCATTTTTCGGGCAATCAGGGAGGTTATTTTCCAGTCAGGTAATGATTCACCCCGAGCTGGTATGGCGCGGCGTATTCTTTGGAATCTACGCTCCTGGTTGGTGAAAGTTCCGTCCTTTTCAGCAAAGGAACAGCCGGGTAAAACTACGTGGGCCATTTTAGCTGTTTCTGTGAGGAACATGTCCTGTACGATGAGAAATTCCATTTTTTCAAGTGATTTTTTAATATTGGTTATGTCTGGTTCACTTAAAGCCGGATTTTCTCCCATAACATAAAGGGCTCTAATTTGATTCTGGTCATGGGCTCCAATCATAAACGGCATTTTAAGTCCTGCTTCCGGGGGTAAAGAGACATTCCATGCCCTCTCAAATTTATCCTTTACCTCTCCATTACCTACTTTCTGGTATCCGGGATAGGTGTCAGGTAAACATCCCATGTCACAAACACCCTGCACATTGTTTTGTCCCCTTAGTGGATTTATTCCAGCAGAAAGTTTTCCAATGTTTCCCGTCAAAAGTGCTAAATTGCTTAATGCAAATACATTGTCTGTTCCATGAGAATGTTCAGTTATTCCCAGGGAGTAAAATATAGAGGATGGCTCGCTTTGAGCATATAAACGGGCTGCCTTCCTGATAAGTTCTTTTTTAACGCCAGTGATGTCCTCTACCGTTTTTAGATCAAATGCTTCTAATGATTTTTCAAATTCTTGGAAATTTTCACACCGCTTTTCAATGTATTGGGCGTTGTGAAGATTCTCCTCCAATATTATTCGGGCCATTCCCATGATTAGGGCCACATCAGAACCTGGATTAATTTTTAAAAATATATCTGCACGTTTTGCTAGATCAATTTCCCGTGGATCAACTACAATAAGTTTGGAACCTTTCTCCAACGCCTGCATCATGCGCATGCCCACCACAGGATAAGTTTCAGTAGGGTTGGTCCCAATAATAAACATACACTCGCAATCAGTTATTTGATCAGTGGAATTGGTCATAGCCCCACTGCCCAGAGTTTGAGCCAATCCTGCTACTGAAGGAGCATGACAGGATCGGGCACAGTTGTCCACATTATTAGAACTCATTACTGCCCTTGTAAACTTTTGTAATACGTAATTATCTTCATTGGTACATCTACCTGAAGCTATTGCGCCAAATTCTTCTCCTTTGTATTTAAGTAAATTTTGAGCAATGTGGTCCAAGGCTTCGTCCCATTCAACTTTTTCAAAACCATTTTCTCTTTTGATTAATGGTTTAGTTATTCTATCTGGACTATTAACAAATCCAAATCCATACCTACCTTTAACACAGAGGTTCCCCTTATTTACCTGGTTATCTTCGTCAGCTCTTACTGATATGATCTGGTCACCTCGAACACCTAAATGTATGGTACATCCTACTCCACAGTAAGGACACGTGGTTTTCACTTCTCTTGCAGGTTTTTCAGTTTCTTTAGGAATGAGAGCACCAACTGGACAGGCCTGTACACATTCACCACACGATACACAACTGGAATATTTGATATCCCTATCTCCAAAAGTAGTTATCTTGGTTTCAAAGCCCCGGTAACCAAATTCAATGGCATTGGCTCCCACCACTTCACTACACATCCTTACACAAATCCCGCAGAGAATACACTTGTTTAAATCCCTTCTAAAGAATGGATTGGATTCATCGTAAGGAATTTCAGTAGGTGAAGGCCTTAAATCATATAATTCTTCCTTTTCTATACCTAAAAATGAGGAAATATCCTGTAATTTGCATTGACCGTCTTGGGCACAGGTCAAACAGTCCACTTCATGGTAGTTTATAAGTAATTTAGCATTCCATTCCCGTATCTTCTTTATTGACTCGGTTTCAGTGAATACCTGCAGTCCTTCCTGGACAGGAGTCTCACAAGATGTGACCAACTTTCCATCTTCCAGTTCTACCATACACATTCGGCATGCTCCCCTGGATTTTAGGAGGGGATGGTAGCAAAGATTAGGAATGTAAATATTATTTTTAAGGGCTGCCTCCAGAATTGAGGTGCCTGCTTCAGCTCCTATTTCCAATCCATCAATGAAAAAAGATACTTTACCCTTCATATTAACTCTCTTATAGTTTTAATATCTAGAATATGTTATGTACTCTAATAATAAATTTAATTTTTAAAATACGTTAATTACACTATGCAAAAATTTCAATTTTAATTAGTTTTTAACTGGTGACATCTCACTTTGTATGTTAGGATATATAATTGCATTATATAAAATTTCATTTACCAATTACAACATATAACTAGGTATAACTATTTGAATTTCATATTATTAATTCTTTAAAGGTGGTAAAATGAAGATAATAGGTGTAGTAGGGAGTCAAAATACGGGAAAAACATCTTTAAGTACGCGCATAATTCAAGAACTTGTAAAAAGAGGATACAAAGTTGGATCTATAAAACACAGCCACCATACAATGGATATGGATAAAAAAGGTAAAGATACCTGGAAACACCACCAGGCAGGTTCTGAGATAGTTATTGGTTCTGGGAAAAATACATTTATGACTCTAGATGAGGAACTGGATCTGGATAATCTCCTTTTTATCATTAAATCCATTAAAAATCCGGATTACGTGGTGGTGGAAGGTTATAAACAGTACCCTTACGCCAATATTTCCACCTCTGATTTTAAAGATGATTACACCATAAAGAATGTGGATTCTTTCAATCTCAGTGATAAAGATGTTTCTAATATGGTAGATTTAGTTGAAAAACAGAGCTTCGGCATCCTGCAGAATCTTGATTACAAAAAATACTATTTTAAAACCTGGCAGGACTTAGCCAGTGCAATTACTAAAGGTAATGCAACAGATATTCCCCATGAATCAGAAGACGTAGTTCTATGTGTAGATGATAAAATTATCCCCCTGAACGAATTTGTACAGATATTTCTTGAAAATGGTGTGCGAGGTATGATAGAATCACTTAAAACCGAAGAATTCGGGGCTTCAGATCTTGGAAAGATACAAATACTGATTCAAAATAAGAATAAAAAATGATTTATCCTTTTTTTAATATTTTATAATCTGTAAACAGTTTCTTTGATTCAGCTTGTGGCATAAATCCTATCTATTTTTATATTAAAAGCAGTGCAAATAGATGATATTAGATAATTGCTTATAAAATCTATCTCATAAAAATAGTTTCAAAACTACTTTTATACTAAAAACAGCAATACATTCTATCACAAATAAAATTCAGCTGTTGATCAAAGATGGAACTCGAAAACAAAATCAAAGACCCATTTAAAAGGCCAGTAATTTCCCTTAGAATATCCATAACTGGCCGCTGCAATGTAAAATGTCTATACTGCCACCATGACGGAGTACTGCCACAGGACTACGAAATGAATCCAGATGAGATATTTCAAATAGCCAGGATAGCCAGGGATATTGGTATTGAGAAGATAAGATTGTCTGGTGGAGAACCACTTATTCGGGGAGACATTGTGGAGATTGTGGAGAAGATTTCTAGTCTGGGTTTTAAGGACGTTTCCATAACCACCAATGGAACCCTGCTGGAACGTTATGCTGAAAAACTGGCTGAAGCAGGATTAAATCGGGTTAATGTAAGTCTGGACACCCTTAATCCTGAGACTTACCGTTATATTACCAGTAAAGATTACCTGGAAAGTGCTAAAAGGGGAATCCAGAGTGCGGCCCAGGCTGGACTGAACCCAGTTAAGGTGAATATGGTGGTAATGAAGGACATTAACCATGATGAGATCTGGGATATGTTCCAGTTTTGTAAGGAAAATGGGGCTGTACTGCAGCTTATAGAACTTCTAAAAACAGAAAGCTGTCCTGATGCTGATTTTATAGACAAATATCATTTTGAAATGGATGAACTGGAAGATGAACTGGCTGATATAGCCGATCAGGTTAAAACCAGGGCCTTCATGCAGGATAGAAAGAAATACTTCGTGGATGAAGGAGAAATTGAGATAGTAAAACCTATGGATAACACTGAATTTTGTAAGAACTGCACCCGGTTGAGGATCACGCCTGACGGGAAAATAAAACCTTGTTTACTGCGAAATGATAATTTAATGGATATAATTGGGGCAATTCGTGCAGGAAAGGATTCTGAAGAGTTAAAGAGGATCTTTATTGATGCAATTGAGAATAGGGAGCCTTTTTATGGTGGTTGTTGAAATGCTACTTTGTACTATTTAAATATTATTCTTTTTACAAAATAAATTCCTCACTAGATTAGTTGATACATCATATTCTTCATCAATATCCAAATCAATAAATACCATCAAATCAGTTATTTCATTCAATACACAACTTAATTTTCTAGGTTTATTTGTTTCTTCATCTTGTCGGCTGTAAAAAAAGAAAATATCCTCCATAGCCCTACTAACCCCAACATAAAATAAATCTTTATCTTCAGATATAATATTGTCCTTATAATTACGACCATGCCCACATAAATTGACACAAACACTACTATGAGGAATTCGATAATTCACAACACCCAAAAAAATAATATATTTAAATTCCAGTCCTTTTGCTGAATGAATTGTAGATAGAAATATTTTATCCCTAACAGCAGATATTAATAGTTTTGACCAGTCTATATCAATTTGCAAGTGATTATAAAACTCCTGTAACCTTTTCCAAATTTCTAAAGAAGAATATTTTATATTATCAAATCTTTTAGAGAAATTTTTAATTGTACTCAAAATCAAATTACCTTGGTTTTCAGGATAAAACTTAACGATTAGTGTATTAACAATTTTTTGGACACTATTTTTATTATACTTTTGATTTATTAGACTTTCAATACATTTAAACAATTTAAAATACTTTTTATTAATATTTTTAAAGTTATACTCCGTTAGTGAAACATAATTTATATCATTCAGCTTTAAACTTCTTTTAAGTTTATTCTGAGTTTTTTCTTGACTAGATAAAATACATATATCATGAAAAGCTTGATTTTTTTGTTTTTGTTCGAGTAATAGATTGACGATACGATTATTAATCTTTTCCACGGTTTTTCCTGTTCTAGCTATGAAAAATTCAAACTTTTGATCAGAAGATTCATCTGTAAAACCCCTTAATCGAGCTGTAATTAATTCTATTTTTTTAGAAGAAACCCTATGGTTTTCTTCCAAACATATTTCCCTACAATCAAAATCAGACGAAACTCGAATAATGTTTTTAGGGTTAGCTCCCTGAAATCTCATTATAGCTTGTTTAATATCACCTACAACGAAAACTGTTCTTCTTTCACCATTAGTATTGGTTGAAATCTCTTTAAACAATTGGTACTGAATATAATTAGTGTCCTGAAACTCGTCAGCTAAAATAAATTTGTATTTATTATAAAATGAGTTTTTAATTGAAGAATGATTTTTTAATAACTTTAAAGATTTATGTAACATGTGATTGAAATTCAGTTCTTCTTCTGTTATCATCTCATTATCTATTTTGTCCTTTAAATCATCAAAATGAATGTTTTCCAATTCAAATGGCTCATTAGCCAAAAAATTTTTAGAATACCACTCATCATATTTCTGTATTAATTTATAATCATCATAAGGATCATTTAAAAGACCAATATTCTTAAAATAAGACTTTTTAAATTCATATTCTCTGCTTTCGTTAATTATAGTGAAGTTTCTATTAATTCCCACATAATTCCCATAAATTTTTAATAAGTGATATGCAAATGTATGAAAATTCATTATATCAATGTATTTTTCTGAATTAAATAATTCTTTTTGAATTCTTTTTCTCATTTCATTTGCAGCGGAATTAGAAAATGTTAAAGCAAGGATTTTTTGAGGAGGTTTCACATTTCCACTTGAAATTAGATATTTGATTCTTTCTGTAATAACGTAAGTTTTTCCATATCCTGGTGGGGCATTTACAAAAGCAGATTCAATTACGGGCAATTCAACAGCAACCTTTTGAGAATCATCCAATCCCATTTAAACCACCAAATCTTTTGCTTTGATAATGAGTTTTTTATAGCATGATGGAACTTCACTTTCATTTATGTTTGAACAAAAAATCGACCAAAACAATGCATTTTTGTTATTTTTTAACGTTTTAACTAGGTTTTCTTGAATAAGATTAAGTTCAAGATTTTCAAGGTTTAACTCAGTTTCCCATTTTTCTAAAATTTCTTCTAGAACCATATCCCTACTTTCAGGAACATGTTGATAAACGAGATTTAAATATGGATTATCAGAACTATAAAATCCCATTAGAATATTTTTTACAATTGATAAAATAGGTACAGAACTGATAATTTCTTCTTCAAAGTCTTTCAAATCAGTTTTATAATATGGTTCATTCTCATCATCGATTAGATCCTCATCATTATTATTATCATCCTCATCATTATCTCTTATTGCAACACATTGTGTAAACTTCTTCAAAATTAAATAAACCGGTTTTAAAGTTCTTTTCCCTTCTACATGTATCAAAGTCAATCCTAATTCATCTAAATCTATGTCAGGGATTTTTTGTGCCATTTCTGGAATAGCACCAAATTCTGATTGTCCTTCAACTATGATTACCCCCCTTGATAAAAATATTTCAGGATAGGTTCTAAAAATAGTATCAAAATGTTTCAGTTTGTCCTCTGATAAATCAGCGCAAATTGTCTTTATAAAATCATTATTTAATCTTGTTACTTGAAAGGCATTATTTGCTTTTTTTATGAGACTAATTTTGGCTTTATCTACTTGTGAAAGAATGAAAGGAGAGTGTGTAGTGATCACAAATTGTACATTAATTCTATAATCAACTAACCATTGTTTATGTTTCTTTTTAAGCTTCTTAATAAAACTCCTTTGCAAATGAGGGTGCATATGTGCTTCTGGTTCTTCAATAGCCACGATTAAGTTAGTTATGTTTTCCTCAGAAAATTTGATATTTGCTAATAAACGACTTAATTTCAAAGCAATTACAAAAGAATTTTGAAATCCACTGCCCTGTTTCAAAATAGGAGAATTGTCAAAATAAATATTATTATCTTTTAAAAGGTCTGATTCCTCAATTTTACCTACTTCAAGTGTTAAATCATCAATTCCAGGTACAAACAGAGATAAATTGTCTTTTAAAGCATTTTTTATGTCCTCAATTCCCTCTAACGTATTAATAATTGATTCTATTTTAATAAGATTTTCATTAATTTCTCTTTTTTTAGTCATGTTAGATAAACTTTTTTTCAGTTTATCCAAATTAATAGGTATATTATCTAAATCTGCTTGATTTTGATCTATTTCATCATTTTTTAATCGTTTTAAAATTCTATTTAAACTATCTGATATTTTTGGATCAATTGAATCTTCATTTGACAAGTAAATTTCTATTCTTTTAATAGAAATTTTTTTTTGAATTTCGAGTGGTTTAAGAAAATTTTTATTATAATCCTTAAAAATCTGTTTTAAGTCTCCTTTAGAGTGTTGAGTTTCCTTCCAAATATCTCTATAAGCATCAATATAATAGAACGGAATATATTTTTTATCAACCAACTTCAATAATTCTCCTCTGTTATTATCCGGATCATCTTGTCTAAAAAAGAAAATTTCCACTTTAGCATCATTATTATCTTCATCCCATACCGCTTCAAGTTTTAAACTTAAACAATTATTTTTTATATCAATACCTTTAGATACAAAAGCAGCTTCATCATTTTCAGTTAAATCCATGAAGTTTAGTTGTATAATTATTTTTTCTGATCTTGTATTGGTATTTTTATCAAAATAAAAATCTTCTTCAGAAAATCTAACTCTATACGGACTTTCATTCATTTTCAGAATTTTATAAATAGCCATTAAAATATTCGTTTTCCCAATATTATTTTCTCCTACCAATACATTAAAATCCGAAAAATTTAAAATTAAGTCATTAATATTCCTAAAATTTTTTATGATTACAGAATCAAGTTTCAATAAAAACCCCCTTAATAACAACTTAATACATCATATTAGTTTGTATTAACATATAAAAAGTAGTGATTTTTGTCAATTATTATTTAATGTAAAATTAAATAATATCAAGATGTATTATTATGGTAAAATTGATTTTTATGGATAGTAAATGAAATGAATGGAAACAATAATACCCTAAAATAATCTAGCATTTTTATTATTACGAAATAAGTTGAGAAGAAATGAATATTTTACAACTAAAAAGAAAACATTGAATTAAAATTTGATTGTGGAAAATAAAGTTCTTCAATAGGAAAAACCCAAAATTTAACAGCCATTAATTATTCTTTTTTAAGTTTATATAATTCAATTAGAAAAAAATATCCCACTTACCAATCAAATATCTTATAAGGATAAATATGATTAAAATTAATGAAGATGCTCCAGTTATTGCCCGTAGTAAGATAGAAATTAATGCTGAACCTGAAAGGGTATGGAACCTATTATCAGACATTAATAACTGGTCGAAGTGGAACCCTGATATAGAAACTACTTCTTTGAAGGGAAACCTTGAAAAAGGAACAGGATTCCGTTGGAAAACCAGTTCTGGAACCATTACATCCACATTGCAACTGGTAGATCCACCTGAGATTTTGGCCTGGACTGGGAAAATAATGAGTATTAAAGCCATCCACATCTACCAACTGGAAAGCGAAAACAGCGAAACCCTAGTCAAGACAGAAGAATCTTGGGAAGGACTTCTAGCACGTATCCTCCGTGGAACCCTGCAAAAACAACTGCAAAAATCTATTGATGCCGGACTTCAATACCTTAAAACTGCAGCTGAATAAGTATATCAAAAGGAGATTCTATTCAAAATATTTAACAAATTTAATTCGCTTATTTCGTGTTATCATCATAATCCCCATATTACAGGCACCTGTACCTATGATTTTATATTATTAGAATTCATAAATAGTATTGAATTGAGGTGGAAAAAATGCAAAAAGGGCTTTTATATATTATTATAGGTATCTTATTTACAGCTATAGGCTTATTAAACTACATTAACACTGTGCTTCTTACTGCAGGCATAATATTCCTGATTAGCGGTCTTTTCATGTATGCAAACTATAAAAATAAAAATCTTTATGTTGGTTCGACAGCCCTGCTCTTAATAGCTATGTCTATACTAACTTACCTGCAGCTTTCCAATCCTGCCTACCGTGGAGATGTGCTCTTTAATGGAATATTCTTTGTATTAATTGTAATAGTGGGAATTTACGTTATCTATAAATTCCCTAAAGACTGGAAGTTGTAGTAACCAGAATTATAGTTTCACGTCAACCAGTTTAACTGCTTTTTTCTTACTTTTACACAGATCCAGACAGGTCCCGCATTTAATGCACACTGCCGGATCAATTACGTGAACTTCTTCTTTAGACCCGGAAATTGCTCCAACTGGACATGATTTAAAACATACCATGCATCCATCACACAAATCAGCGTCAATGGTATACTGTATAAAATCCTTACAATCCCGGGCAGGGCATATCCCCTCATTGATGTGGGCCTCATATTCATTCATGAAAAAGCGGGTAGTGGTCAAAACTGGGTTAGGTGATGATTGTCCCAATCCACACAGGGATCCCTGTTTAATTGCCTGTGCCAGTTCAGTCAGTATATTCATATCCTCTTTTTTCCCTTTAGCAGTTGTAATGTCAGTTAAAATATCAAGCATCTGCTTGGTTCCCAGTCGGCAGGGTACGCATTTTCCACATGATTCTTTTTGAATAAATTCTAAAAAGTATCGGGCCACTTCCACCATGCAGGTGCCCTGGTCCATTACTACCAGTCCTCCTGAACCCATCATGGCCCCTGCTCCCAGTAAAGACCCATAATCTATTGGTGTATCCAGGTGCTGGGCAGGTACGCATCCACCAGAGGGTCCTCCAATTTGCACTGCCTTAAATTCCCCATCATTTGCAATTCCACCACCAATATCAAATATTACTTCTTTTAAGGTGGTTCCCAGTGGTACTTCAATCAAACCAGTATTTTTTACCTGACCCACCAATGAGAATGTTTTGGTTCCTTTACTCTCATCAGTTCCAACTTTTGAATATTCTTCTGATCCCATCTGCATTATGAGGGCGGCGTTGGCCATGGTCTCCACATTATTGATGACGGTGGGCTTGCCAAAAAGTCCTTCGGTAGTGGGAAATGGTGGTCTGGTACGTGGAGTTCCTCTTTCTCCTTCAATTGATGCTAAAAGGGCTGTTTCTTCTCCACAAACAAAGGCTCCTGCTCCTTCTTTGATGATTATTTCCAGGTTAAAACCAGACCCTTGAATATTTTCCCCTAAAAAGCCCCGTTCTTTCATTTCCTGAATTGCTATTTTTAATCGCTCCAGAGCCAGCGGATACTCGGCCCGACAGTATATATAAGCGGTTTTTGCCCCAATAGTCTTGGCTGCTATGAGTATTCCCTCTAAAATTGAGTGGGGATCACTTTCCAATAGGGATCGGTTCATGAATGCTCCAGGATCACCTTCATCAGCGTTGCATACCAGGTAATTGGTTTCCTGGTTAGAATCCAGGCAGAACTGCCATTTCATCCAGGTGGGAAATCCTGCTCCCCCTCTTCCCCGGACACCTGCTTTTTTCATCTCCCCAATAATCTCTGAGGAATCCATTTCTAAAGCTCTCATAAAACCAGTGTAGCCACCTCTAGCTAAATAGTGACCTATATTAGTTGGATCAATAAATCCACAGTTTCTAAGTATTCTGCGCTTCTGCATTTTCATGTTTTTTTCTTCAAAAAGGGGATCAATTCCTTCTATCTTGCCACCGTAACTCCCCAGTGCATATTTCCTTAAAGGTTCACTATGGATCACATGATAATTTGCAATCTTTTTTGCCACTTTCTTGGTAACATTTCCATAGAATACGGCAGGCATATCTGGTTTTAAAACCATTACAATGGGTTCAGCATAACACAGACCAATACAACCCACATCTATAATTCTAACATTATGGCCCTCCAATTCTTTGTTCATGACATCTTTGGCTGTTTGTGCTCCGGCAGAGTTTCCACAGGTCGCTGAACCTATTAAAACCGCGGTTTCTTTAGAAAATAGTGTTTCGTAGTCCTTTTTTTCTTTCTGGACCATTTCTTCGAATTTCATTAAGTTTCCCCTGTACATCTTAAAAAGCTGTCCATATAATTCATTTATTGTTCTGAGGAATCTCCAGGTCTATAACCTCTAAAAATCCTTTTTATACTTCTTAGAGACAATTTAGATTTTATTTCATTATTTACCCTGGCTGCCGGGGCTAATGCACAGCAGCCTAAACATCCCACTGATTCTAAGGAATATTCCCCATCTGCGGTAGTTTCACCTTCTTTAATATTCAGATGTCTTTCCATACCTTCAATTATCTGCTGGGCACCGGTTACATGACAGGCAGTTCCTGTACATACTGCCACATGTTTTTTCCCCTTGGGAGTGAACCTGAATTGGGTGTAAAATGTTGCAACTCCGTAAATTTCACTTTCAGACACGTTTGTGAACTTTGCCACTTCTTTCATTGTAGTTTCGGACAAATAACCAAAATTAGACTGAATATCCTGTAAAATAGGTATTATTTCGGATTTCTTACCCTTGTAATTTGATAATATCTCTTGCAAATCCTTTTCCATTAAAATCCTCCGGAGCAAATTCGATATATATTATAATTTATATTGATTCCATAAAAATTTTCTAATTTAAAATAGTTTTATTTAGAATTATTGAAGATCCCTTAAGTAATTTTGATACCATCAATTTCTCAATAGAGTGATTTAAATGTTTAAGAATATCTTCTTTAAATTCAACATATCGTTTTATTCAAAATTTAAAAGAACATTAACCTTTTATGTGTCTAAATTAAGTCATAAATCTAATTAAATCCTTATTCAAATTTCTACCGTAACAATGGGTTAAATAATAAAAAATATATGCATTTAAGTACAATATATAGATAAAGAGGTTTTTTTATAAAAAATTTATCAGGTGTTTGAATTGGCCGAAAAATTACCAAAACATTATAAAAGTATTAGAGAAAGATTTGAAGAATATAGTACAGTATTAACTGAATTAGGTAAAGCAGCAAAAGATGCTGGTCCCATAGATGAAAAAAATTCACAACTAATTCAGCTTGCTGCTTCTGCTGCCATAAGATCTGAAGGTGCAGTGCACAGTCATACCAAAAGAGCACTTAAAACAGGAGCAACGCCAGATGAGCTTTACCACACCTTAATACTA
Source organism: Methanobacterium sp. BRmetb2 (assembly GCA_003491285.1). Lineage (NCBI taxonomy): Archaea > Methanobacteriati > Methanobacteriota > Methanobacteria > Methanobacteriales > Methanobacteriaceae > Methanobacterium > Methanobacterium sp. BRmetb2. Next base: position 1,245,564 of record CP022705.1, on the reverse strand, counting down.
TTAACCAGCACTATTGGTTTTCCTAATGTGGCGGCAGCAATTTCATGGGTTGATGATGTAGTGGAAGAATAAAATATCAGATTTATCAACCAATTTAATTTAGAGACGTAAAAAGAATTTTAACAATCTTTATTTTAAGAGAGAAGGCTATATCCATTAGTTAATGAAATCCATAATATGATTTGAGGCGTTCTAATGAGTGAAATGTTCAAACTTGTACCTGCCACCCGTGTAAATGAAAAAATCTCCCACGTTGATGAAAAAATTGTAAACGACGCAGAAATTGAGATTATAATAAATGAAAACTTCTCAAGAAGCTTTTCCATAAGCCCTAATGATTTAAAGGAGTTTGCCATAGGATATCTACTTGGAGAAGGTTTAATCGGCTCTTTAGAACATATATCTAAAATAAACATTGAAGAAAATACCATTAATGTGGAAATTGATCTGGTGGATTTTGACATAAGAAAAGAGATGATTGTAGGTTCAGACTGCTTTGGAGGGTGGCGTCATAAAATAGAATTAATAGATAAAGTAAATTCTACCTATATCATTGATAAAGAAGATATATTTGAATCGTTTAAGAAATTAAAAGATAATGCAACTGTATGGAAACAAACGGGAGGCACCCATATAGCTGGTCTGGTGTATAATAACAACTTTATTTCTAAAGAAGACATTAGTCGTCATGTAGCTGTGGATAAGGTTATAGGTGCAGGTGCTCTGGAAAAAACTAATTTTTCAGAAAGTTTTATTGTTTATAGTGGAAGAATGCCTGCAGACATGTTAATAAAAGTGGCCAGAATGGGAATTCCCATTATAACTTCCAATGCTGCGCCCACTTCTTCTGGTTTTTCTGTGGCTGAAGAAGCAGGAATTACTCTGGTGGGCTTTGTAAGAGATAAAAGATTTAATATCTACACCCATTCCCACAGAATACGGCTTTAATACCGAAAATTTAAAAAAAGTATGTATAAAAAGAATATTAGAAACTGAATATAAGATAAAAAATGAGTAATAGGATTATTCTAATACATTATGTTTTTCCTTTAAATCTGCTTCTGTTTTTTCCATTTTATGCATAAGCTGAGCTATAACTCCATCAAGGAATATCAGAGAGGTAACTTCAAATACAGTTCCTAAAGGTGCTAGAGACTGATGTTTACCATTCATCTGCCTTTTAATGTAATCTCTTTCAATTTCATCTTTGGTACGTCCCTTAACTCGAACAACTAGATCGGCCATTTTTCCCAGGGTTGAATTTGCATAAGAGGTCACTGCAATTATCTTTGCCCCTCTTTTTTTAGTTATTTCTGCTGTACTCAATACAAAACGTGTTTCTCCTGATCCAGAAATAGCCAGTAAACAATCGTCTTCATATATTGCTGGAGTTATGGTTTCTCCAACCACATAAACACTTATTCCCAGGTGCATTAATCTCATTGCAAAGGCCTTGGCCACTAGTCCAGACCGTCCCAGTCCCAGTATAAATACGTTTTCAGCTGATGTGAGCATATCAAGCATTTCATTTATATTAGCTTCGTCCAGTTCTGAGGAGACCATTTGTACATTGTCTAAAATTTCGTCTATAGCATCGTTTACAATCATTATTTACACCAGCATAATATCAAATTGATATTGTAGAATTTTTACTTATAATATTTTCCATTTAAATTGGTTAGGTGTTTGGTGTTGGTAGTTTTTTTATCTTTATTTTAGGCCATTTAGGCTTAAATGAATGAATATTCATCTGCTGGTTTTTGTATTCTAGTTTTATTGGCTGTAAGAATAGAAAAATTCGTGAAAAAAGAAACATAAGAATTATGCTAATTTATTAACATGAACAATTTAAAAAAATAAAAAAAATAAAAAATGAATTTTTTTGGTTATTTTGGTTTTTTGATCATGTTCACTAAATCTCTTCTGTAGTATAGGGCGAATACTAGTATTACGAGTAGGATGATTCCTATTATACTCAGGAGTTGTGGATTTTTAATTGCATCATCAACAAACACTTCTTGAGCAGTTTTAGAATCTTCAGACTGTGAAGCTCCAGCACTATCAGATCCGGACTGGCCAGATGATTCAGAACTTCCAGCAGTTGTTGCGGCCGCAACAGTTCCCACTGGTGCAGAAGAACCACTACCACTTAAACTTCCCGAACCACTGCCACAATCACAGCCAGAACCACTGCCTGATCCAGAACCATCACCACTACCAGAACCACTGCCTGATCCATTATCATCTCCTCCAGAGTCAGGACCACCTGTATTTGATCCATCATCTAAAGGAATTATTGCAGAGTTATATTCGATAGCTAGCTGATATCCGTAACTGGATGCAATTATATGGCCCATCAAGCTTAGATTATCAAAAACTGCAGTAGCCATTCCACCATTTGTCATAACCATCTGTGAATAAGGCCCAGTGACAAAAGTTATAGGAATAGACGGTAAATCCGTTACCAATTCACCAGTCACACCATCAAAAAACTGTAGTGTAAATGATTTGTTTCCAGTTCTTGTTAGTACCATCCTCATCTGAGGATCATAAGTCACCTGCTTACAGGAACTTCCATACCAATTCGAACCAGGTATATAGTTTCCTGCAGCTGCACATGATCTAAAGTCCATATTTGCATTATCGTGGAGTACATTATGTTCTAAAAAAATTGTTGGAGAATGAATATAATTATTTCCATATAAAACTCCGTTTCCATGATATGCCTTTTGAGATGTTGATTTACTTATGCTTCCTGTGATTAAATTTGCCTTTATAATTAGATTTTCACTTTCACAGTTGATTTGAATTCCATTATCATTTTTTTGTAGTGTATTGCCCAATATGGTAATTTCTGTAACGATACCATTCAGCAGTATCCCATCCCAATCATTATCAAGTATGAAATTGTTGGAGATAATAACATTACTTATATTGTTGGCCACTATTCCATAGCAGTTCTCATTGATTTGATTGTTTTTGATAGTAACATTCGCTAAATCTTCCAGATACACCCCAGCACCATTAGATACACTTCCATTTTCTTTAATGGTGTTACCATTGATGGTGGTGTTATCTGAGTTAGTAACTGATACTCCTCTTTCCTCATTGCCAATAATCTGATTCTGATTTACACTAGTATTTTCACAATTTTCCACAACTACTCCTTTTATATTGCCATTGATGTTATTTTTGTTTATTTGGGTGTCTTGACTATGGGAAACATGAATTCCAATAGAGGAACCATTTATAGAGCTATTTTTAATGGTCGTATTAATGCTTTCATTTACCATGATCCCGATTCCATTACTTGAACTCACCTGAACATTGGAAACCGTCACATTACCAGTGTTATCTACAACTATTCCCTGGCCTGTGCCGGTGTTTGTAATGGTAAATCCACTTATTTTGGTACCTGAAGCCTGAAGTCCAGTGACTAGGAAAACTGCAGATCCTGAGGCATTAGACACAACCGTTCCCACATTACTTATAATATTCAACTGCTTACTGATAGTCAACTGTAAATTCTCATAGACCGGCCCCAAAAATTCAATAGTACTTCCTGGAGCAGCACCATCCAAAATAGCCTGAATCTGATCACTCAAAGACCCTGTGGTGTAGTAAGAAGCATTCTGCACATACACTGTAATACCAGATACAGGTTCAGACTTAGTATAGGTCTCTTCATAAACTGGACTCCAGTTACCTGAAGAATCAACTGCAGCATAATTAAGCGTTGTTGTACCGTTCAAAACAATAGATCCAGTATACACACTCCTCGTACTACTACTTCGTGGATCACTACCATCCGTAGTGAAATAAACAACCGCATCACCACTATCATCTGAAACCGTCAATGTCACAACCTGTATTACATTGAAAACTCCTCCCACCGGACTAACAATAACTGTAGGGGGTGTAATATCACTAACAGTAATAATTTTAGTAGCAGTAAGAGTTTCACCATTAGTTAAGGTCACAGTCAAATTAACCACATAACTACCAGATTTATTGTAAACATGTCTAGGATTCTGCTCAGAAGAAGTAACTCCATCACCAAAATTCCAACTCCAACTAGTAGGACCAGTTGAAACATCACTAAACTGCACATCCAACGGATTAGAACCGACCGAAAAGTTGAAATTAGCCACAACATCCTGAAAAGCATACAATCCCGTGCTGGTTCCAATATACAAAGTACCATCAGAATCAATAACAGGATTACTGGTTGATGAAATAGTGGTGCAACTCCATTTAAGCATCCCATCCGGATTTATTGCAAAAAGACCACCCTTGGTTGAGAAATATACAGTTCCATCTGCATCAATTATTGGAGAAGAATAAGAACTTTTTCCAGTTAAGTAACTCCATTTTTTTGTTCCATCTGGATTTAGGGCATGTAATGCGCCATCATTAGTTACAAAATATAGAGTGCCATCTGATGCTATTGCAACCGCACCATATACCCTTCCAATTGTAGTGTAGGTCCATTTAAGCGTTCCATCAGGATTAATAGCATAAAGTATATTATCATGAGTCCCTATGTAGATTGTTCCATCAGCTCCAATAGATGGAGATGAGATTTGATGATTTCCAATATCATATGACCATTTTGTGGTTCCATCCTGATTTAGTGCATACAATGCACTATGGGTTGCAACGTAGATTGTTCCATCTGATGATATGGCTGCAGAACCACCTATCCAACCACCATCATCAAGGAGTGTATTCCATTTGAGTGTTCCATCTGGATTAATTGCATAGAGTATACCCTCATCATTTCCGATGTAGATTGTTCCATCTGCCCCAATAACTGGTGAAGCAAAGTGAATTCCATTGATAGTATATTCCCAGATCAATGTTCCGTCAGTCCTCAGTGCACGCAAATCAGATGCAATATAGATAGTCCCGTCATTACTTATAGATGGAGTATCAACTCCTCCCCAATAAATCCATTTCACGATTCCATTAGGGTAAATTGCATAAAGTATACTATCATAACTTCCGGAATAAATTGTTCCATCTGATCCTATGGACACACCAGTATCTTGGGCAAATGTCATGTCGACGATAATCCACTTGATAGTGTTTGTCTGGGGGCCAACGTATTCTGATTGACCGCTGTGATTATTATCACCCTGATAAGTTGCACTTGGTGAATCAATTAAACCTCCTGTTCCAATGACATAATTTTGTATGTACAGTGGACTCCACATTCCACTACTGTTAACTGCTGCATATCTGAGTGTTGTGGTATTGTTGATGCTGATTGGTTCGCTGTATTGTATCCTTGTACTGCTTGTTCTAGGATCTGTAGTATCATTAGTGTAGTAAATGATTGCTGTAGGATCATCACTGGTTAAAGTAACAGTCGGTGGTGTATTATAATTTCCACCATTTACGCTAGCATTCACAGCAGGAAAGATCGTAATGTGATCTGTTTTTGTTGTATTATTGCTGCCTCCAGGTCCAGTTGCAGTTAAACTCACAGTATAATAACCAGGCGCCTTATTATAAGTGTAGGTTGGATTTTGCTCTGTACTGTCTATAATCCCGTCATTATCAAAATCCCATGCCCATCCTGTAACATACAAAGACTGATCTGTAAAATGCACAGTAAATGGCGATGTTCCAGATGTAACATCTGACATAAAATCAACAACAGGCGGAAGAGTAGAAAGCGCTATAGATGATGTTGTTGTGCTATTTCCCAAATAATTGAACACGGTTAAAGAAACAGTGTAATTACCTTCTGTAGTGTAGGTATATGTTGGATTTTGTTCAGTACTGTCTATAGTCCCGTTATTATCAAAATCCCATGCCCATCCTGTAGCATATAAAGACTGATCTGTGAAATTTATTGTAATAGGCACTCCACCACTATTCACATCAGCTGTGAAGTTAGAAACAGGCGGAAGATCCTTGAAAGCGTACAATTTACCATCATAACTCCCAATATAAAATGTTCCATCTGCACCTATTGCACCTGAATTGTATATAGTGTCTCCAGTGGTATATGTCCAATTTAATGTTCCATCCGGATTCAAAGCATACACATTATTATCCCGACATCCAATATAGATTATGCCATCTGCACCAATTACAGGCGCACCATAAAACTGTCCCCCCGCCGTATAACTCCATTTAAGTGTTCCATCTGGATTCAAAGCATACAACTTAGAATCACGACTTCCTATATATATGGTTCCATCTGCACCTATCGCAGGTGAACTACAAATATAAAATTCAGTTGTGTAATTCCATTTAAGCGTCCCATCTGGATTCAAAGCATATAAATTACCATCATAACTTCCCACATAAATAGTACCATCAGCACCTATTGATACTGAACCATATATTCGAGTACCAGCAGTATAACTCCATTTAACCGTTCCATCAGGATTCAGAGCATACACATTACCATCATAAGTTCCCACATAAATAGTACCATCTTCAGCGATTGCGGGTTGTGCATAATACACATAACTTCCAGCAGTATAAGTCCATTTAAGTGATCCATCAGGATTTAATGCGTAAATCTTTTTGTCATAACTTCCCACATAAATAGTACCATCTTCAGCGATTGCGGGTGAACCATATATTCGAGTACCGGCAGTATAACTCCATTTAAGTGTTCCATCTGGATTCAAAGCATACAAATTACCATCATAACTTCCCACATAAATAGTACCATCAGCACCTATTGTTGGTGTGCTATACAATCTTCCAGTAGCAAATTTCCACTTGAGTGTTCCATCTGGATTCAAAGCATACAAATTACCATCATAACTTCCGATATAAATAATACCATCCGCACCTATTGCAGGACCAGCATATTGTATTCTACCTTCCGTAGTAAACGTCCATATGGTAAAACCATTTATTGGCCCATTATATGTTGATTGACCTGTGTTGTTATTGTTTTCTCCAAATTCTGACCATGCAGGATCTGTAACTCCTCCGGTTCCAATGACATAGTTTTGCAGATACAATTGGCTCCAGTTACCGTTGATATCTATTGCAGCATATCTTAGTGTGGTGGTATTGCTAATAATGATGGGTCCAGTATATTCTATCTTTGTACTGCTATCTCTAGGGTCTGTAGTATCATGAGCATAGTATATGGTTGCTGCTGGATCGTCACAAGATAATGTAACTGTCTGTGTGGTTGCATATGTTCCGCTTGCAAGACTAGAAGTCACAGTAACTGGTTTAGTCACAGTAATGTAGTCATTTTTAGTTATAGTATCATAGCCTGCATCGTTTATAGCTGTGAGGCTGACGGTGTATTGACCTTCATTAACATAATTATGAACAGGATTCTGCTCAGTTGATGTTTCACTATCACCAAAATCCCATAACCAACTGGTAGCATCACCCGTGGATGTGTCATTAAACTGCACACTCAAAGGCATATCACCCTGAGTAGTGTTACTTGTAAAATTCGCAGAAGTCGAATCCGCCGCACATACACACCCCATCATCGAAAAACAAAAAAATACGGCAAAAAAAATAAACAAAACCGATAATTTACTATATTTCATGTTAACCTCCTTTTAACTCGTTTATAGGATCCAAAATGAATAAAAAAAGATCCCCTCTCTAATAACAATAATAACAACGATAGGTATATATAAACATGTCGATAAAAAAAGATATATTATAAACCTAATGATATCTAATTAAAAATAGTTATAATAGAAATAAACGACAAGATAATTTTAACATGTCGAAAATTTCCTACGACCTTTTTTTGTCTTTAATATTAGTTAATTCTATAATTCCTTGTTTAATCACTTTATATAATTATTAAGACAAATTTATGTCTAATTAAGTTTATAAAGCTAGTAAAAAATCTTAAAATTGTTATTTAATATATAGTAAATATATTTATGTCTAAAATTATAACCTCATTAAATTATAAAACAGCCCTATAAACTTTTAATTCAAATAATGACAAGCACAACTCATATCAGAAAATCCAATTGTACGATTAAAGTTTTAGATACACTTATACCGCAGGATCTACTCTTAAATGAAAAATCATTATTAATTTAAAAGAATTTTGATTCTAAATAATATTATATTAGGTGTGAAAAAATAGAATAGATAATTGATTAATTAAAAGGAGATACAATTTCTAAAAATTAAAGTTTTAATAGTTATTTAGATTGAATAGTGGTACAATGGATTATAAACCGAAGATTAGCCTTGAAATTGACAGCCATTTGATTAATTACAAGTTTTTTGAGGCTTTAAAATGTATTTCGCGTACATGGTCTCAGCGTAAAGCTGCAGCTGGATTGAATATTTCGCATGCCGTGTTAAATCGGCGCGTAAAAGAAGTTGAAGATAAATTAAATTTCCAAATTGTTGAAACAACACCCCGAGGTTCTGGACTAACACCAGAAGGTATGGAATTACTGGAAAGATATGAAAGTTACGAAAACAGGCTGAAAAAACGTGACAAAATTGTTATAGGTGGAGGATTTATCTCTTCAAACTTAGTAGGTTCATTAGCTTCCAGCTACGGCCTGGAAAGTGTGACCTACAGTACTGATGATGAAAATGCCCTTCATCTTTTTGATATGGATATGTTGGATATTTTAACCCTTGACGACCCTATCTATGCATTTAAAAATGATCTAAAATTCAATCCTATTGCTTATGACTATCTAGATTTAATAGCAAGTTCAAAGGAATCTTTGCAAGAAATAGATGACATAAATCATTTGAAGCGGAAAAAATTTGTATCAGTTCCTAACTCATCACAGAGACTGGCCTGGAACACACTAGATAATTCAAATATCGATTATCGAATAGTGGAAAAGGTTAAAAATCCTTTTGAAGCATTTAAAACTGTTAAATATAATGAAAATCTCTACACTTTCCTGAATTCAAGTTTTTTCCCAGGTTCAGATGTTATTAAAGAAGAAACCAAGCACATCATTAGTTTAGTTATAGTTAATGAACATGCCGAAAATTTAAAGGATTTTTTAGAGTATATTTTAGGTGAAGGTCAACAAATAGTAGAAAAAAAGGGTTTTGATAGGGTAAGATAAACTAGTGAAATAAAAATTTTAAGATATATTTAATTAAATAATTGAAGAGATAATATTATGATAAGATAATAACATTAATATCATAATTAATACAATTGACGAAAAATCTTTTAAAAAATTTTAAATATTGTTAAAATCAATTTAAGCCGGGTGGTATTTCTGAAAGAATCAAGGGATTTGTTGGCGGTTGGACATACAGCATTCGATTATATAATACAGGTAAAAGAATTTCCTAGTCCAAATTCATCAACAGCCATAACCAAAATGCGTACATATTATGGTGGTGCTGCAGCAAATGTAGCGGTAGTTTCAGCTAATCTAGGATTTAAACCTGCCCTAGTTTCTGCAGTGGGAAATGATTTTATGGAATCAAATTACCGTGCAAAACTTCATGATCTCAATATAGATATTGAAAATATGATTTTAATTGAAGATGAGAAAACGCCCACTGCATTTGTATTAACTGACGCCAATAATGATCAGATAAGCTATTTTTACTGGGGATCAGCAGCATATTTCAAAAAATATGATCCACCGGAAAATATTATAAAAAAGTCAAAGGCAGTGCATCTTGCCACCGGAGATCCAATATTTAATAGAAGATCAGGAGAAATTGCGCGCGACTATGACAAATTAATATCATTTGACCCTGGCCAGGATTTACATATGTACTCTGAAAAAGAGCTTAAAAGGGTATTGAAAATTTGTGATATACTATTTGGTAATCATTTTGAAATTGATAGAATTTTACAAACTTTAAAGATGGATATGGAAGAATTACGAAATATAGGGCCAAATATAGTTGTAAAAACCTATGGTAAAGAGGGGAGCACTATTTACACTGACGAAAAAATAAAAATAGAAGCTATTGTTAAAAATAGTTTTGACCCCACCGGCGCAGGAGATTCATACCGGGCCGGCTTTTTGAATGCTTATATGAGAGGAAAAGATCTCGAAAACTGTGGGAAATTTGCATCATCGGTTTCATCCTTTATAGTAGAAGCAGAAGGATGTCAAACTAACGTCCCTGATTTTAATATGGTAACAGAACGTATGAAACAAAAATGGAGTAAGTAATTAATCAATAAATTAGTTAAGAAATACTTTAATAATTTCAAATTTAATGGAATAGCATTAATTATTTAACCATATTTATATTATAGATTCTGTAAGCAATATCTATTTTTAAGTTAAACATAGATAATGGTGCATTAATAAGTTTGAAAATATTAACAATTTAATACGAGACATTTAATAATATAAACACTATTCATATATGGAAATAGATCCTGAAAAATTGTAAATATTGTTCAAAAGTCTATTTAAGGGTTTAAACTTATAAAACAAAGAAATTATTAGACATGGTGATTCTATGACACAAATGGATGAAGCAAAGAAAGGCATGATAACAGAGGAAATGAAAGCGGTTGCCGCTCAAGAAAATGTTTCAGAAGAATTTATCAGAAAATCTGTTGCAAAAGGAACAATTGCAATTCCAAATAACATTGGAAGAGATGTAAAAGCTGTAGGTATTGGTGCCGGCCTTAGAACTAAGGTAAACGCAACAATTGGAACTTCTACTGATATTGTAGATTTAGATATGGAAGTAGAAAAAGCTAAAGTAGCTATGGAAAACAATGCAGACACACTAATGGAACTTAGTGTAGGTGGAGATCTGGATGCCATAAGGAAAAAAATATTAGGTATTTCCAATCTTCCTGTTGGAAGCGTACCTGTTTATCAAGCAGCAATTGAAACTATCCGAAAAGATGGAGCAGCAATTTATATGGATGAGGACATCATGTTCAAATCCATTGAAAAACAGGCCAAAGACGGTATTGACTTCATGGCCATACATTGTAGTGTTAACAAAGAAACACTTAAAAGACTTAAAACTCAGGGCCGTGAAGGAGGACTGGTCAGCCGTGGTGGAGCATTCATATCTGCATGGATAGTCCACAATGAAGTAGAAAATCCTCTCTACAAGAATTATGATTATGTTTTAGAAATTGCTAAAGAACATGACTTTGTAATCAGCCTGGCAAATGGTATGAGAGCTGGTGCAATAGCTGATTCCACTGACCGAGCACAGGTTCAAGAACTCATCATTTTAGGAGAACTTGTTGACCGAGCACGAGAAGCCGGAGTTCAAACTATTGTTGAAGGTCCTGGACACATCCCTTTAAAAGAGATCTCTGCAAATGTGATGGTTCAGAAAAAATTGTGTCGTGATGCGCCATTTTACATGTTAGGCCCTATTGTGACTGATATTGCCCCGGGTTACGACCACATAGTATCTTCCATTGGTGCAGCTGCTTCTGCATCAGCCGGAGCAGACTTTATATGTTATGTAACACCTGCCGAACACCTGGCACTTCCTGATGCTAAAGATGTCAAAGAAGGAATTATCTCCACTAAAATTGGAGCCTATGTGGGAGACATGGCCAAAGGCATACATCATGGAGAAAAGGATTTAGTTATGGCTAATGCTCGTAAAAAACTTAATTGGGAAGCACAATTTGACTCTGCAATGTGTCCTGCAGAAGCAAGGCGAATAAGAAATGAAAGACCTCCTGCAGATCCAGATACATGTACCATGTGCGGAAGTTACTGTGCAGTAAAAATTGTGAATGAATGGTTGGACGATGCAAGCACTGACGTGTTTGAGTAAGTTTATTAATCCATTTTTCATCTTTTTATTATCTTTACTTAAATTTACGAATTATTAATTATTTTAAATTTTAATTTTTATTTATTAACATATTACAGGTGATTTGATTGAAACACTGGATTGAAAGGATAGCGGAAGATTTATCAAAATGGGATGTGGATAACCACGTTGTTGCAAGTGGTACATCAATATCCGGTTCTATACATATTGGAAATTCGTGCGATGTTTTTATTGCCAACGCAGTGACCAAGGCACTAAAAAAGATAGGAAAATCATCTAAAACTTTATGGATAGCTGATGATCATGACCCGCTTAGAAAGGTCCCTTATCCTCTTCCAGCAGAATATGAAAAATATTTAGGAATGCCTTACTCTCAAATTCCCTGCCCAGAAGCGTGCTGTGAGAATTTTGTGGAACATTTTGAAAAACCATTCCTCGACACATTAGATGACTTTGGAATAGAATTAAAAACTTATTCTGGTGCTAAAATGTATCAGGATGGTATTTATACTGATTACATTCGTACTGCACTTGAAAATGCAGATAGAATAAGAGATATATTCAATAAATATCGGGAACATCCCCTTAAAGAGGATTGGCTGCCCTACAACCCCGTATGTGAAAGTTGTGGAAGAGTTAACACTACCTATGCCTTTGATTTTAATGGAGATAATATACATTATCGATGTGAATGTGGCCATAAAGGTGAAATGGATATAAAAAGTGGTGCTGGAAAGCTTACCTGGAGGGTGGAGTGGGCTGCCCGGTGGAAGATATTGGGAGTTACCTGCGAACCCTTTGGAAAGGATCACGCTGCCCATGGAGGATCTTATGATGTAAGTAAGTTGATATCCAAAGAGATATTCAATTACCAAGCACCATACCCAGTACCTTACGAATGGATCACCCTCAAAGGAGACGCCATGTCCAAATCGAAGGGTGTGTTTTTCACTCCAGGCCAATGGTTGGAAATAGCTCATCCTGAAACCCTTAATTATTTTATTTTCAGAAGCAAACCTATGAAGCACAAGGATTTCAATCCTTCCATGCCATTTTTGGATTTTATGGAACAGTATGATCGTGTTGAACGCATATATTTCAATAAGGAAGATGCAGCTTCGCAAAAAGAAGAAGAAAAGCTTAAAAAGATTTATGACATTTCTAAAATAAAAGAATCTGAAAAAATGCCTTTCCAACCGTCTTACCGATTTCTGACTGTGGCTTATCAGATTGCAGAAGATAATACTGAGAAAGTTTTCCAGATTTTGAAGAAAAATTCCCAGCTTCCAGAGGAGATGTCCAATAAAGATTTCTTTGAAATAAATGAAGATGATAGGATTCGACTAACAATGCGCCTTAATCAAGTGAAAAATTGGTTAGAACTCTATGCTCCGGATTTTGTTAAGTTTAAAGTACAGCAAAAAATACCTAAAGTTGAATTAAACGAAAGTCAAAAAGAGTTTCTACTTAAAGTTGCAAGGATCTTAGAAACAAGTGATCCTACTCCTGAAGAACTTCACGATGAAATGTATGTTCTGATGAGACAACTGGATATGAAACCTCAAAAAGCATTTCAAGCTGCATATAAAATATTGATCGGTAAAAAACAAGGCCCCAGAGCTGCTTCATTTATTTTATCAATGGATAAGGATTTCGTCATAAAAAGATTTAGATTGCAGAAATAACTAGTAACCAGTCATATTAATTGAAATTTGACTTTTTGAATAATATTGAGGATAATATAATAATCATAATACCTAAAGCAATCAGTAGAATTTTCTGATCATTTTTATATTCACTTGAATTGAGGATAAAATGAAGCTTAATATAATTGAAAAGGATGTTTTAAATCCTTTAGGTGAAACTGCAGGAGATAAAATATACTTAACCCCCATTAAGTCAAATATTCGAAATATTAGTTATTTGGACAATACCAAACCTAATGCTGATTTAATACTGGATACAATCCAAGAAGAATTAAAAAAATTAAACAACATTAGGATAACCAAACCTGCCGGTGCACCTGCATCTGATGAAGCTATTCAAAAGGCATGTGAATCTGATTTAGTATTTTTGGCTGTTGGCGATTGTGGATCATGTTCTACTTGGGTCATACTTGATGCTATAAGGCTTGAAAAAGTAGGCATACCCACCATATCAATTTGCTCCCACAAATTTTCGGATTTTGCACGTATGCTGGCAGAATCACATGGTGCTTATGGTTTACGAATACTAGAATTAGATCATCCTATCGTTGGAGTAGATGAAGACGGAATAATACTTAAAGTTCAAAATATCATCCCTGAAATTAAAAAGATAACTAAAATGAAATAATTTAGCTGCAACACAAGAGGCTTTTCATGGATCAAAAGAAAACTGAAAATATTAATGAAATTGATTGTGGATGTGGGATAGAAGATCTACTAAATAAATCACATCAAGATAATAAAAGATCCTCTCAAGCATCTTCACCGAAAGGAGATATTCATATTGATCCTGATGTGGAAAAATTAAGTTATCAGTTTTATATGAAGAACTTCACTGATGGACTTCCCATCATACCCCCCACTCCCGAGAGAGTGAACAAATTCTATGATTTTACAGATCTCGAAGCAGAAAAAATTGCGGCAATCATCCCTCCCAGGCAGGGTAAGGCCACTATTGAGAAAATTGCCATTAACGCAGTAATGGCTGGATCTCTACCTGTTTTTATGCCACTGATCCAAAATTCAGTGCGTGCAATTGCTCATGAAAAATTTAACTTGCCGGGTGTTAATGCTACAACGCACCCAGTGGCAATTTGCATAATAACCAACGGCCCCCTGGCTAGTGAAATTGGAATTAACAGTAATGTAGGGTGTTTAGGTCCGGGTAACATAGCCAATGCAACCATAGGACGGGCTTTAAGACTTATTTTAATGAACATTGGTGGTGCTATACCGGGTATTGGAGATCATGCCACGCTTGGTTCACCATCTAAGTACAGTTTTTGTTTTGCTGAAGCAGAAAATGAATCACCATGGAAACCATTACATGTGGAACGTGGATTTTCTAAGCAAAACAGTACAACCACAGTTATGGCTGTTGATTCTCCACACAATGTAAATGATCATCGAAGTAAAACTGCAGAAGACCTTTTAGATACAATAGTTCACACTGCTGCCGTGGCTGGATGTAATAATAGCCATGTTCCCGGAGAATTACTGATAATAATGGGTCCAGAACATGCACAACTAGTTGCAAGTAAGGGATGGAATAAAAAAGAAGTTAAAGAGTACATCCATGACAATTTATACGTACCTGCTCATCTGGGGGATAGGGGCGGTAGGAAACTTGATGAAAAATGGATAATTGATGATGATGTGAAATTAACCCAGACCCCGGATGATGTAGTTCTGGTTGTGGCTGGAGGTCCTGGCAGACATAGTATGATCTGTCATGGCTTTGGAACATCTTCCCAATCAGTAACCCAACCTATAACCTTTTCTAATGGAAAACCAGTTTTATCAATAAATGACTTTGAAAACCTGAAAAAATAAATTTTTTTGAAATAGATAAAATAGGTATTATTAAGGATATTAAAATTTAAAATTCTAAATTACTCTTTCAAGCTCACTATCCCATGTTTTCTGATTTTTCTGAATGTATTCCATCATCATTTCTTTACATTGATCCATGTCCAGATTGATTAATTCAACTCCATTCTCCTTAAGATATTCCTCTGGGCCTGTTAGAGTTTCATTTTCACCCATTACAACTTTTGGAATTTTATAGAGAATTACAGTTCCAGAACACATGTCACAGGGAGATAAAGTTGTATATAAAGTGCATTTTTTGTAATCTACACCCCTCAATCTTCCTGAATTTTCTATACAATCCATTTCACCGTGTAAAATGGTTGATTCTTTTTGGAGAAGCTTATTATGGCCCCGACTTATAATTTTTCCATCTTTAACCAAAACTGCCCCGATAGGAATGCCATCCTCTCTTAAACTTTTTTTAGCCTCTTTAATGGCTTCATTCATGAATTTGTAGTGTTTATTCATTTATAATTCCTTCAAATCAAAGTGCTACTTCCCTTGTCACTTTAATAGTTCTAATTATTTCATTTTTCTGTGGTCTGGAATTTTTTCCCATCCTTTTTACATAAATCTTTAATCAGATTTCTCCCAGTTAAGGCTGCATTGGGAAGTCCTACCATGGCCCCGGCCCATTGTCCTACCATGTAAAAGTTATCAAGTCCTGGAAGGGTCTTACTTAAGCCTCTGAACATTATTTTCATTTCCCCCTCTTTAGCTGGCCAGGGCTGCCCTCCATGGAAATTGTGGGTGTACCTCTCCACTGTGACTGGTGTAGTTACATCAAAAATTTTTATTTTATCCTCTATTGTCGGGAATCTCTGTTTTAGAGTATTCAATATTTTTTCGTATACTATTTTTTTCTCTTCATTATATTTTTCCTTGTCTGAATCTAAATTTTTCCAATAATCGTAATTTCCTTGGGTTACTACCTTAATAATGGAGTGGCCCTCTGGAACCAGTCCCGTAGCAGAATCAAAAAGTTCCAAATATAGAGAATCCCTACTTACACCTTCTAATTCTATTTTTTCATCCAGTAAGAGTGCGATAGCATGAGGTTCGTGTGAAAGATTCATATCTACTCCAATAAACACATTTATCCCGAATTCTTGGCTTTCATCAAAGGATTGATAATAAGAATCAATGAAATTGTTTGTATACTTTCCTTCAAGCATTTCATAGATGGTCCTATGGCCATCTGCAGCAGATACTACAATATCTCCGTAATGGGTGCTGCCGTCTCTAAGAACTACCCCTATTGCCAGGTTATTTTCTAGAATAATTCTTTCAACTTCTGACTTATAATTTAACTCCCCACCTAACTCAAGGAACCTGTTCTCTATTTTTTTACTGAATTCCAACGACCCATATTTAGGCCAGCCCATATCTCCTACTTCAAAACCAGCCATAAAAATTAGATGGGCAAACATGGGTATCTGTGAGCCATTCATGTTGTATTGTACATGAGAAAATGCTTTCCTTAGAAAATCGTTCTTAAATCTGTGAGAATAATCCTCTAAATTAATCTTACCCCATTTTATTATTGAAAAAGCTTTAGGTATAATTTTTAATTTACTGGAGATACCATCCATGTCCATTGCAAAAAAATCGGCACTGAGTAGGGAATGTGCTGCATTTAAATAGTTTTCAATAACATCTTGATCCTCGGGTGAAATCATTTTAAGGTGTTCTTTAAGTTTTTTGACGTCGGTATAGATATTTAATGCATTTCCCTTACTATCTTCCACTCGAACAAAGACCTCGCGATTTATTATTTTTAAATCTTTTAAGGCACCTAATTCATCCCAAATCTTCCTTAATTTCACATCACCTGATCCTGCCAGGTTGTGTATACAAAAGTCAAAGGTAAATCCTTTGCGGTGCCAGGAAGTGCATAGTCCCCCAGGTCTATTATGTGCTTCAAAAATAACTGGATCATAATCATTCATAGCAGCATAACAACCAGTAGCTAATCCTGAAATTCCTGCACCAATAATAATTATCTTTTTACTCATAAGATTACTTATTAGTAGCAATTTAATAAATTTTATGTTAATTTAATAATTCTTTTAAAATTTTAGAAAGGGTTGGATTCTACTTAAGCTTTAAGTTAAAAATAAAACTTTAGAAATAGTTGTTATTAGAATATATATTATGATCAGTTTTAAAAAAAGGGAAAATTAATGGATCTAAAATCTACGTCTATCCATCAATTCTTGTCTTTTACCTGCATTCCATCCGCCGGATGAAGATTTTGCACGACCTACTTGTTGAACATAGCCAGTAATACGGTCATACCATTCTACATCTTCTTTCTCGCCACAGGTAGGGCACTGATCATTTAAACCTTTCATTAATGTTTTGCATTTAATACAGAAACTCAGTGCTGAGCTGTAGGCCCAGAATCCGATATCTGATTTTCTGGCAATCTTGTCAGTTAAACTCATTAATGAAGAAGGATCTGAATAGGATTCTCCCATGAAGGCGTGGAATATGTGTCCTCCCTGGGTCAGTGGATGATAGGCTGATTCAATTTTTATTTTCTCAGGTAGCATCATATCAGTGTTAACTGGAACATGAGATGAATTGGTGTAGTAGTAAGCTCCTTGATCTCCCTGAACAATGGCCTTATCTTTGTATTTCTTACGATCCAGTGTAGCAAAACGATAGGCAGTAGACTCAGCAGGAGTTTGCAGGACACTCCACCTCCATCCTGTCTCATCTTTAAGTTTATCAGCTCGTTCATTTATGTGTTCAATCATCTTTATTCCAAATTTATTAGCTTCTTCATTTTCCAAACCCACACCCAAGTAGGATTGTAATGCTTCATTAAGCCCTACAAATCCAAAGGACATGGTTGAATTTTCGATTTTGTAATAAAGATCCCCTTCAACTTCTTGTTTAAGGAATGGGAGTAAATTATAATTATTAAGACAGTTCATAGCCTGTTCTCTTCTAAGTTTAAGAACTTGTACTGCCATGTCAATATAGGAATCTAAGTATTCGAAGATCTCAGTGTCATCACGGGCATTATAAGCAATTCTTGGAAGATTCAAAGTTACATATGCCAAGTTTCCCGTCCTGAAGCAGTCTTTTTCCCAGTCTCCAGTCCAATTATCTCCCAGTGCAGTTCTACATCCCATATAATTGGCCATATTATTTCGATAACTGGCTAACATATTTACAAAGTAAGCCGAACCATATTTTGCAGAGAGTTCATGGACCAATCCTAAATCCTCTTCAAATTCATTTTTTAAAACTTCTTTACGTAACGTGTAAATAGTGTTAGGGAACAAATGCGGTTTTCCATCAGCATCCCCATCTAAAAGGGTTTCTGTAAAGGCTCGTTGTAACATTCGGGTTTCATCTTCAAAGTCACCGTAAACACCTGCTAACTTACCTTTAGGTCCATATGCAGCTTCATCTTGTAAAAATTTTGGTACAGTAAACTCCATGTTAATTGAGGTGAATGGAACCTGTGAACCTCTAGCAGCATAAGCCATGTTCAAGTTGTATATGAACATCTGCACTGCTTGTTTTACCTTTTCATATGGCAATCCTCGAGCAAAAGGTGCTACAAAAACATTCCATAGACTCATAGCTTGCCCGCCAGACATGTTCTGCTGAGCTGCCAGCATTATTTCACCGGCATGGTTCATGAGCGTTTCTATGTGATTTGGTGGTCCTGCCACCGAGGTATGATCCCCTGTACCATCAACTTTCAAACCGTGTTTGATAAATAATCGTAAATCGTGTTGTAAACAGTTTAATGGACGTCCAGCAAAGAATTCTAGATCATGTACATGTATGTCCCCGGCCATGTGGGCATCTGCCAGTTCAGTAGGGAGGATGTGAAGTAAAGCATATTGTTTTAGTGCTTCATCAGCAACGTATTTATGTACTGTTTCGGGGTTATGAATCATGTTAGCATTATCTCGGGATCCGTTTTCTATGAGTGAGGTGATGTTAAATACAGGGATACCCAGCCTTGTGTATCTTTTACGCAAGGTTACCAAGCCGTGCTCAACCAGTTTTGTGTTTACAATTTCCCTTATCATTGGCCCGCTTAAAAATTCAACGTCCAGTTTTTTAAGCTCTTTCCATACTTCTGAAGCTATTCTGTCTGCTACTTCCGGAGAGGCCCCTGTCTCAACTACCAGTGTATTGGCTATTTTGCTTTTATCAAATGATTCTATGGTATCTCTGGAAGTCCTAACTCTCAGCTTGTTAGTTGCTAAATATTTATCCGCTACAGTTATATCAACTTTTTTAAGGGTATCAAATACCAGCATTTTTATTTCAGCAGTACTAATACCATCATAAGCTGAAGTTGCAACTTGAGATGCTATTTTTTCTGCAGCCCAAAGTGGAGCATCCACCATCAGGCATGATTTAACTATTTTTTCGTGGCTGAACTTTTCGTATATACCATTGTTTTTTAATACACAGGTTTCGGCTTTCGTGGGAAGTGCAGCAATAATGCGTGCATCTTTCATAATTAATCCTCCGATCTTACAATATTATTTATTATTTCTCTTATAAAAATACATCCAATGAACTTTGTTTAGATTTATCACTTTCAAAAAGGGAATCTATTCCAAATTCCAGAATTTCAATTCTTTGAATTAAATAATTATCAATTGGATATTTTTTGCTGAGTTCCTTGGAAATATCGAGGTATTTAACAACAGAACCCTTGGAAACGCTTAATATCAAATTTCCCCCACATTTACATTCTCCAGATAATGGAATTCGTCTATACTTTTTGTTACACTTAGTACATCTAACTTTCTGTCTGGAAAATGCTCTTACATTACCCGCCATATCTGGTAAGAAATGAGACATTAACACTCCTTCCACCACACCCTTTTGATCTACTGCTCTAATTTTCTCGGCAAGTTCTATTTGTGCATTTACCTTCTCTTTCATGGTGGGTAGCATCTTGTATAAGCACAACTTGGGGCCATTGTGTATACTGGAAGTATCATGGGAGAACATTATGTCATGATACTGCCTTTCTGTTCCGAGTCTTTTATTTACATTATCAATAAAGGGTAAAACCTCTGATGGTTTGGCAAATTCCAGTGTTTTCTCGTAAAATTCAAGAGGAATAGTAGGCATGGCATCAATATTATGTGATTCATCGTCAATTTCTTCTGGATCGATCCGTGTAGATAGAACCAGTGGCGCGTCCATTCTACCACCCCTGGAACTGGGGAGATATGTTTTTGAAAAATTTAATAGTGCATCTAATAGTAGCATCACTGAATCTTCGTCACTGTCACAATTTCTTCGCTTAGCAGAATGGAAAAAAGGGTGAGCATAACATGCAGCTGCCTTGGTAAAACCTATTATTCGTCCTAAAACACCAGCTGATGTGTGGGGAGCTAAACCTACTATCAAATGTCCAATCAAGTCTTCTTTCTCCTTGACATTATAGAACCTATCTATTTTATAAAATTTGTCTAGGAGATCATCTATAAAATTGGCAACACCAATCAAGTATTGGGCACAATTTTCAGAGATAACCACATCCTGTATTTTAATCTCCACTATCTGCTCTGGATCTTCAACTTTATTTCCATATATATCATGTGTATATCCCAGATCGTGGAGTTTGAGAAGGCTTAAACCAATTTCTTTAGGTTTAAAATGAGTTATGGGTAGATCCGTGGAATCATGCCTAATTGTAGCATCTTTAAAGGTGAAAACCTTATTTTTAGCCCTTAATACTCCCTTTTCAAGTGGTTCGGGGAGTTTCTGCTCGGATATCATCCCCACAACACCTTTAATTTCATCCAGTTTTCTAACTCCAACATTATCAAAGGCTTTTTTTAGTAATGTGCCTAAATTAATTCTCTTTTTACTTGAACTGGTTAAAACAGTCTTAGATCCACATATTGGACATATTGACTGCATAGAAGCTATTTCACAATTGGTACATTTACATCTTGCAAAATCAACGGTTATACTTCCTTTTTTTGCAGCATCGACAATATTTCTCCTACTCCCACCGAAATTACTTATAGGGAATAATACATGAGGAGCAGGTTTCATTTTCCGTTCTTTAGATTTTTCAGGCCTTCCAACCCGGTTACCTATATATATGGGAGCTTTAGCCATTATTTCTACAGGGGAAACCTCATTTATAGCTTCAAGTGTGGTAATCTTTTCATCCATTTCCAATGGTTTATCCAGGGTCGTAATGAGTGCGTAAGCATGATCATACTCCAGGACAACTTTAACAATGTTTTCAACTTTTTTAAACTTGTGAGGAACTCCTAAAACTTCTAAAATCCGCTTTTCTGGTGAAGAATCAATAATAAATTCTTCATCTTCTTTTAACTTATCAATATTTTTGAACAACCATTCTCTAAGATTGTTTATGTCTTCACCTGAAACATCATGATAAAAATAGGTGTATTCTGGGTGTAAGGGAACATTATACTCTTTTGATAATTCAAAAGCTTGTTGGATACTTATTTTATCGGTAGGGTTAAAATTAAAGTCATTTTCCGAATAATTAGGAGATTTTTCTAAAGTTTTAATCCACCATTCCTCGCACCAAGCTGAAGGGAGCAGCATATGGTTGTTTCGTAGGAATTCACCAAATGCAATTAGTATGTCTCCTAAAAATATGACTTCATCAACATCTTTCTTTAAAGACTTAGCTTCTTTTATGGAAGATACCTTAACCACATCTCCATTTTTCATTTTCACTATAGGACCTTCAATAGTATCACAGGGGACTACGCAAGCACCTTTACCTGGTCTTTCAATTTTTATCTGAGTACCTATAGCTAAAAACTCTAATAATTCCATGGTAATAGGGTTGATCCCCATAGCCGCCAGTCCTGAATTTCTTGACCTCCCATATCTTAGCCGGAAGCCTCCTTTTTCAGAAGGGTAAGATAGTACTGGTCTTCCACCAATTATATCCTTTAAATATTTATCATCAACCTTAATACTTTCTCCTTCATCATTATCTGATTTTTTGGACTTTGAAAACGCATCCAACCATTCCCAGCCATCAAGTTTAACTTTTTTTGCATATTTAAGTGTTTTAGGAGCTTTCTGGATTACTCCCTCTACCATTGCCAGTAAAGCCCCTCCCCGGAGATTATTGGTTTCTACTCGCTCTAAATCACGGTGGGAAACCTCTACATGATCAGTAGGTTCTCCTGTGACCTCAACTGGAATATTTTTGGCTGTGGCTCTAACTTCATCTGGATCCGGAGAATACTGAAGGTTGGTTACCTCTGACTCATAGAGCTCCACTTCTTCCACATATCTTTCGATTTCTCGATCCGTGGGTTTATAAGGATCAAGATTAAGTGAACGGCGTATATAATCCGCAATAAGGACTGCAAGAGCTGCTGCAGTTCCTCCCGCACTTCTGATGGGGCCTGCGAAGTAAACTGCCAGATAATTGGTTTTATCAAAATTTTGTTTTATCTTAACTTTTGCTATTCCTTCCAATGGAGCAGCAACAACCCCTTCAGTTAAAATAGCAAGAGCAGTTCTAAGAGCCTGATCTGCCTTTTGTTCCTGGGTCTCAATACTATCAGGCTCACCTTCCACCTCGGTCTTGGTAGCAATTTCACTGGCAATTCGAAATGCCACCTCTTCCCTGGAAATTTCTTCTTCTAAATCTTTTATTCTCTCAGCAATACCTTTAGGACCAACTAATCCATCCACTCTTTCGGCTAAATCCTTTGCACGAGGTATTTCAGGTTCTGTGTCAATATCATAACCTTTAAGTTTGGCTTTTCTTGCTATATCATATAATTTATCAGCATCTGCTTCTAGACTCTCAAAATACTCCATAAAATTCCCTTGATTTTTGTTTATAAAGGCATTTCAAATTAAATTTATATTATTTTTTTATTAGCATCTTTTTATAAAAAAGTTGTCATCATTTAATAAATACCGGGCTTTTTAATAATTTTTATACCTTTTTAAAGTATTACAATAATTTACACAATTTTTATACAATCAATAACCAAAAACCTGAAAAATTGAACTATGTTTAACAAGAAAATAAAAACAGTTTTTAGTCATCTTTTTCCCTAAATACAAAAATATAAAATGGTTTAACCAAAAAATATACATAATAATCAATTGATAAGAAATAAAACACCATTTAATAATCTTAATTTACATTAATATTATAATGAATATTTATTAAATTTACTTCAAATGTATAAAATAAGAACCTTATCTTAAAATTTCAATTCTAAACAAAACTTAAATACTTCTCATTAATATAATAAGATGTGTATTTATAGTTGAAAATTGAATTTATATTATCAAATTTTTAATTAAATCTCATTATTTTAGGTGAAATAAGATGGCAAAAAAAGATAAAAAATCCCTACCTCCCAGTGGTGCTGGATTGGTTAGATACTTCGATGAAGAAACAAGAGGACCAAAATTAAGTCCAGAACAAGTAGTAATCATGACCATTCTACTAGCAATATTTTGCATAGCACTACGCTTTACGTAGGGAAGATCAAATATGGCAATACACCCTATAGAGTTTCGATACGGAACCCCTGAAATGAAAAATGTCTGGGAATCAGAAAATAAACTCCAGAAAATGCTTGAAGTTGAAGCCGCCCTTGCCCGAGCAGAAGCCGAACTTGAACTTATCCCCGAAGCTGCTGCCGATGAAATTAATAGAAAAGCAAATACTCATTATGTTAAATTGAAAAGGGTTAATGAGATTGAAAAAGAAACCAACCACGACATTGCATCTATTGTAAAGGCCCTGGCTGAAGTTTGTGAAGGTGATGCCGGAGAATATGTCCATTTTGGTGCAACCAGTAATGATATAATTGACACTTCCCAATCACTCCTTTTTAAAGAATCAATATCTATACTAAGATCTAAACTGGTTGATCTTGGAAAAAGTCTGGTAAAACTTGCAGAAGAACATAAAAATGATATTTGTATTGGCAGAACCCATGGTCAGCATGCTTTACCAATGCCTTATGGAATGAAGTTTGCATTGTGGGTTGATGAGATTCACCGCCAAATTGAGAGGATGGATGCCTGTGAAAACCGTTTATGTGTAGGTATGATGACCGGTGCAGTGGGAACTACGGCTGCATTGGGCAGTGATGGTTTGGCTGTTCATGAAAAGGTATCTGAAATATTAAACCTTAAACCAGTTTTGATATCAAATCAAGTTGTTCAACGGGATAATCACGCCGAATTCGTGATGAACATGGCCAATATTGCCAGTACCCTTGATAAAATTGCCTTAGAAATTAGAAATTTGCAGAGAACTGAAATCATGGAGCTTGGTGAGCAATTTGACCCTGAAAAACAGGTGGGTAGTAGTACCATGCCCCATAAAATGAATCCTATAACTGCAGAGAGAATATGTGGTGTGGCCCGGATTGTGCGTTCCTATACGATTCCTGCACTTGAAAATAATCCATTATGGCATGAAAGAGACCTTACTAACTCTTCATGTGAACGGATAATGTTCCCGGAAGCCTGCATTCTTTTAGATTATATCCTAAATCTTACAATAAAACTGGTTAATAATCTGGTATTTTATCCAGAAAATATTGAAAGAAATTTGAATATGACCAATGGACTAATAATGGCAGAAAGAGCCATGGCTGAACTTACCCGTGGTGGAATGGGAAGACAAACTGCTTATGCCCTGGTTAGGAAATGTGCACTGGAAGCTAATAAAACGGGAACTCCTTTGTTGGATATTTTACTAAAAGAAAAGAAAATCAAACAATATCTTTCTGAAGAAGATATTAATAAGATGATGGATCCCCATACATACATTGGTTCATCGGATAAAATCATAGAAAATGTGCTGAAAAAATCAAAAGAATGGTTTTAGGGGACCAAATAGTAAAATTCCCTCTTTTTTTATGTTATTTATTTTTAAATGATTAAAAAAGTTTAGAATCATTATTAATCATTCATTTTAATTTATTTTCACATGAAAAATAATAAAAAATAGTGCTATTTTCAAGAGTGATTATATAAACTCTTACTTTTTTCTTTAATTATATTATTTATGAAATTCCTCAATTATTGCAGATTATATTTCCCTAACTTTATAATAACGGTTTTATCCTGTTATTTATCGATTAAAATAGCAAATTATATATTGAATAGAATAAATAAATTAAACTGTAAATTTTTTAAATAATATCAAAGGAGGTGAAAAAATGGTTGATGTAAAAGAAATAAAATCTGTTAAAATAGTACCGTTCACATTGATGACTTCTGCAGTTTCAGCAATTCTAGCACTGATCTACGCTATAATACTCTTACTATTATCTGGTATAATCGCAGCGTTTTTACCAGCAGAAATAGGAGGTTTAGTAGCAGGTCTAGGAGTAGCATTGATAATCTTATTGCCATTAGGTAGCTTTTTACTGAATGTACTTTGGGCCTTCCTTACTGCATGGTTCTACAACCTCCTGGTTCCAAAAGTTGGAGGAATAAAACTAGGAATGGAAGGAAAAGAGATAAAAAATTTACCAGTAGTATCATTAGCACTAATAACTTCAGTTATAAACACAATATGGGCTTTCATAATAGGCCTATTATTAACAGCAGCATTCGCTCCGTTCTTAGGACTTTTAAGTTCATTACCACAAATTATAAACGCATTTGCACCAGCACTAGCCAATAACACTACAGCTATTCAAGGCATGCAAGGAGCACTTGGAGCATCAGGAGCCATAATGGCAGTTATACTAATAATAGCAGTTCCTATACTAGTATTCATACTCTCATTCATAGGTTACGCACTTACAGCAGTATTCTACAACGTGCTTATTCCAAGAGTTGGTGGAATACAACTAGAACTAGCAGCAGTACAAGAGAAATTCAGTGAAATAACCAACATACCAGCTGTTCCATTAGCATTAGCATTAGCAGTTGTAATGGCTATCTGGGGACTTATACAAGGATTGTTAAACTTAGTTACATATGCTTCCGTAGGAGATCCTGTTGGAGGAGTAGTAAGCCTAATCAGTAACATTGTAGGTTCGTTTATAGGTGCATTCATAGTTTATGCTATAACCGCATTTATCTACAACTTCTTGGCACCGAAACTTGGCGGAATACAACTAGAACTAGAATAAAAAGAATTTGGATATAAATCCAAATTTATTTTTTTATTTTCTTATTAAAATTTTTTAAAACAGATTATTGAACTAACTAATTTTGTTAATTAACTAAAAAATTGAAAATTTAATTCTGCTTTTTAATCTTCTGCATATTGTTCTGGATTCTCATCAAATGTCTTTTTACAACCCGGAGCGCAGAAATAGTATTTTTTACCTTTATATTCACTAACGAATTTAGCAGTTTTTTCATCTACTTCCATTTTACATATAGGATCTACAGCCATGATATCACCTTCTAATTGAAAAATTATGTTTTTAAAACTATTTTAATTTTCATCTGCATTCACATTTATTGGAAAAATTTCTGGTGATTCTCCTTTTTGGAGTTCGTAGTATCCGCCACATTTGTCACAGACCAGATAAGCCATATAA
The DNA here is from genome assembly GCA_003491285.1 of Methanobacterium sp. BRmetb2. Classification (NCBI taxonomy): domain Archaea; kingdom Methanobacteriati; phylum Methanobacteriota; class Methanobacteria; order Methanobacteriales; family Methanobacteriaceae; genus Methanobacterium; species Methanobacterium sp. BRmetb2. Next base: position 1,218,710 of record CP022705.1, on the reverse strand, counting down.
TCAACCATTCACATCTATTTGTCGCGTGCTATCAAATTCACTGATATTTTCATAATATTTCAGTTTCCCACCACACTGACACTTATCAAAATCCTCAGGAAATTCCCCATCCTCTAATTTATAGTAACCATTACATCTTTCACAAACCAAATAACCACCATCCCGACTGCTAATTGATTTAATTTGAGATTTATAATCTCCAACAACTTTATATTCTGTGATATCTGTTTTAATTAATTTAAAATATGTTTTATAAGCGGTTACAACATTTTCTTGATTAATTCTATCATTTTTATCTTTAATGGCACTACAGGCCGCAATAAAAAGTATAAAATCTTTTTCCGCGATTGAAAACATAATATGGAAATATCCGAACATTCCTATCCTTACAAATTTCATGACTTCTTTTAGTTTATTAAATAATTGTTTACTAGCTCGATTTTCCCATTTTACACTTTTTAATTTAATAAAAAAGTTGTCTGTCGTTGAAGGTAACTCTAACATTTTATCAAATTCATCTACATTATAAGCAAGCTGTTCATCTATTCGACTATTATACAAAGTTTTAAGATCATCATAATCCAGAGGTTTGCCAAGTTTAACATAATAAACACTTTCTAAAAACAGATACATAGTGAAAAAAGTAGGAAAACATATTAAATCTGTGATTAGAGGTACGGGTAGTGGTGGCCTATCTAAATTTTTGAATCCCATTTTCTGAAATTTTGAATATAGATACCCTTCTCTAAGCAGATATTTTTCCTTTTTTGTTTTAGTTTCCGGAGCAAATTTTCCACTGCTTTGATAAAATGCATTATAAATATTTTCATAAAATCCTTCTTCATCAATACATTTTATTTCTATAATAACTGAATTTAACCCCTCAATTTCGTAACTTTCTAACTCTTTTAATAATTTACTTAATCTCTTAACATATTCATTACGTAAAGAAAACATTGAATTCCTCTTTAATTAGTTAATTATCTAATTTTATTTATCTATAAAAATTATTTCCATATTAATGATTTAAGTGGTTTAATGATTTTATCATTAATAAATTGAGATCCTTTGTTTATTATATTAGAATATGCTATTGGAGCCATTGTATCAGCAAAAGCACCTGCTATTGGAGCAAATGAACTAAAAGACATACCGGACCACCTAACAATCATCCCTATAGTTACTTCTAGTAGATCACCCCTACTCACTG